>NZ_JAWHNU010000009.1:0-127126 GCF_032582135.1 Pseudomonas syringae group sp. J309-1
TTATACATAGATGCAACCGGGTAGCAGTGTTCAAAAGCAGGTTGAATGTAGGGGCGAGTCCATACATAGGACCGGCTAGCCAGTCCCACAAGCTTGCAGGCCAGCATAGAATCTCCCACGGGTTTTGGCCGGTACCGTGTTACTCGACAGCCGTGCGCAACTTCTCGCTACGCCCGCGCAACCACTCCAGCACCAGCAGCAATACCACCGAGAATCCGATCAGCAGCGTCGCAGCAGCAGCGATGGTTGGGCTGAGGTTTTCCCGGATGCCGCTGAACATCTGCCTTGGCAGCGTCGCTTGCTCTGGACCAGCAAGGAACAGCGTCACGACCACTTCATCGAAAGACGTCGCGAACGCGAACAGCGCGCCGGAGATCACACCCGGCGCAATCAGCGGCAAGGTCACTCGACGAAATGCGGTCAGTGGCGACGCCCCCAGGCTCGCAGCCGCCCTGACCAGGTTATGGTTGAAGCCCTGCAAAGTCGCCGACACGGTAATGATCACAAACGGCACACCCAGCACCGCGTGAACCAGAATCAACGACAGGAAGCTGTTGCCCAGTCCCAGCGGCGCGAAGAACAGATAGCTCGCCACACCAATAATCACCACCGGCACCACCATCGGCGAAATCACCAAGGCCATGACCAGCGCCTTGCCGGGGAAGTTGCCGCGGGTCAGGCCAATCGCCGCCAGCGTGCCGAAAACCATGGCCAGCACAGTCGCAGCGGGAGCGATGAGCAGGCTGTTCTTCAGCGCGCGCATCCACTCGTTGGAATTGAAAAAGTCCTGATACCAATGCAGTGAGAAGCCTTGCAACGGGTAAACCAGAAAGCTGCCGGAGTTGAACGACAGTGGGATGATCACCAGCACCGGCAACACCAGGAACAACAGAATCAGCCCGCACAGGATGCGCAAGGCGTAGTACCAGACACGTTCCAGCGGCGAGGAATAAGAACTCAACATGGCAATGCTCCTCAGCTCAAACGCAGGCGGCTGGCGCCGACCAACCAGCTATAGATCAGATAAAGCACAATGGTCGCCAACAGCAGCAGACCGCCCAGTGCCGTGGCCATACCCCAGTTGATGCTGGTGTTGGTATAAAAGGCGACAAAGTAGCTGACCATCTGGTCGTTCGGGCTGCCCAGCAATGCCGGAGTGATGTAGTAACCAATCGCCAGAATGAACACCAACAGGCAACCCGCGCCGATACCGGCATAGGTCTGCGGGAAATACACCCGCCAGAAGCTGGCAAACGGGTTGCAGCCCAGAGAGATAGCGGCACGCATATAAGTTGGCGAGATGCCTTTCATCACGCTGTAGATCGGCAGAATCATGAACGGCAACATGATGTGCACCATCGAGATGTAAACGCCGACCCGGTTGAACACCAGTTCCAGCGGTTTATCGATGATGCCCATGGCCATTAATGCACCGTTGATCAAACCACTGGACTGCAGCAACACGATCCATGCCGCCACCCGAACAAGAATCGACGTCCAGAACGGCAGCAACACTAGAATCATCAGCAAGTTGCTCTGCCGCGCAGGCAGGTTGGCCAGCAAATACGCCAGCGGGTAAGCCAGCACCAGGCAGATCAGGGTAATGACAAACCCCATCCAGAACGTGCGGGCGAAGATGTCCAGATAGATCGCTTGATCAGGCGTCGCAGGTGCCACTTCACCAAGGTCATCAATGCGATGGTCCACTGCGGCCAGCAAATAATAGGGGGTGACACTACTGGTATTGCGTCGGATCACCTGCCAATAGGCAGGGTCTCCCCAACGCTCATCCAGTGCTTCGAGTGCATCTTTATAAGAAGCAGGCTCTTCCTTGAACGGCAGCGCACGCGCGGTGCTCGTCAACAGGCTGCGATAGCCAGCCAGTTCCATGTTCAGGCGCTTGGACAGATCGCCCAGGGTCGAATTCTTGCGGGTCTGGGCCAGATCCATGCTCAGTGCCTTGTAGACCGGCTCCGAGGGCAAGCCCTTGCCGTCCCATTTAGCGACTTCGATCACGGTAGTCGGTAAAGCATTGACCACTTCCGGGTTGCCGACGCTCTTGTAGAGCAGCGCCACAATCGGTACCAGAAATACCAGCAGCAAGAAGATCACTAACGGCGCGATCAAGGCCTGAGCCTTCCAGCGGTTGACCCGCTCGGCACGAGCCAGACGTTGCTTCAAGGTAGGGCTGGCGCCTTCAGTCAGGGGCACGGCGATGGCCATAGCGAACTCCGAAATCTTTGAACGAAGGGCGCATTCCCTACTGTAGGGAACGCGCCCGGACCTAACTCAACCTGACGCGCTTACTTGGCAGCCCAAGAGTTGAAGCGCTGCTCCAGAGACTCACCGTTGTCATTCCAGAACTGCACGTCGATCTGGACTTGATCCTTGATGTTCTCAGGAGTAGTCGGCATGTTCTGCAGGGTTTCAGCACTCAGCAGCTTGACGGCGTCGGTGTTGGCCGGACCGTAAGCGATGTTTTCCGAGAAGGTCTTCTGCTGCTCAGGCTGCAAGCTGTAAGCGATGAACTTCTTCGCCGCTTCGGCATTTTTCGAGCCCTTTGGAATAGCCCATGCGTCGAAGTCGTAAACGCCACCGGTCCACACCACTTTGAGTTTGCTTTCTTTGGCGACCGCTGCGATGCGACCGTTGTAGGCAGAACTCATGACCACATCACCCGATTGCAGGAACTGCGGCGGCTGTGCGCCCGCTTCCCACCACTGAATGCTTGGCTTGAGTTTGTCGAGCATCTTGAAAGCGCGGTCCTGACCGTCTTTGCTGGCCAGTACTTTGTAGACGTCTTTTGGCGCAACGCCGTCAGCCATCAGCGCGAACTCCAGGGTGTACTTGGCGCCTTTACGCAGGCCACGCTTGCCCGGGAATTTTTCGGTGTTCCAGAAATCTGCCCAGCCGGTTGGCGCCGAAGCCAGTTTGTCGGCGTTGTAAGCCAGCACGGTGGACCAGACGAAGAAGCCAGCACCGCAATGAGAGATCGCGCCGGGCACGTATTTCGACTTGTCGCCGAACAGCGCCGGATCGAGTTCTTCGAACATGTCTTCGTCGCAGCCGCGAGCCAGTTCTGGTGATTCAACTTCTACCAGATCCCAGGACACGCTCTTGGTGTCGACCATGGCTTTGACCTTGGCCATCTCGCCGTTGTATTCGCCAGCGATGATCTTGCCGTTACCGGCTTTATCCCAAGGTGCGTAGAAAGCTTTTTCCTGGGCTGCCTTGTTGGCACCGCCAAACGAAACGACGGTCAGGTCAGCGGCCATGGCTTGCGCGGCGCACATCATGCCCAGCGTGATTGCGGTGAACTTCAAAGATTTGAGCATTTGGTTGTTTTCTCCACGAGCAGTGTTGGTTTATGCGTTGTGGGCGATGAGTTCGCCTCTGGCTGATGCCTTTTTATTGATAGATCAATGCACGTGCTGCAAGGGATCGAGTGCGCGAACGTGCTCGATTTGCCATCCAATTGGCACGACATCGCCAACGCTCAGGGCCGGGTCCAGCTCGGCGATGGGCTGCTTGACGAAGAAGTCGGTTTTGCCAGCCACTTCCAGGCGCACACGAACGTGGTCGCCCAAATACACAAACTCTGCAACGCGACCGGAGAAACGGTTCGCGCAGCTCTCGCTGTTGCCATTCAAACTGATGCGCTCCGGGCGGATCGACAGGGTGACGTCATCGCCCACCTGGCCAACATTCACAGCCAGCGCCTCGACTTTCTCGCCCTTCTCCAGTTGCACAACGCAACGCTCGCCGGTATGGCTGAGCAGCTTGCCGTTAAGGCGATTGTTTTCGCCGATGAAGTTGGCTACGAAGGTGTTCTTCGGCTCTTCATAGAGATTGCGCGGGGGCGCGATCTGCTGGATTTCGCCCTGATGAAAAACGGCAACACGGTCGGACATGGTCAGCGCTTCACCCTGGTCGTGAGTCACGTAGACCACGGTCACGCCCAGACGCTGGTGCAGGTGTTTGATCTCCATCTGCATGTGCTCACGCAGTTGCTTGTCCAATGCACCGAGCGGTTCATCCATCAGAACCAGTTGCGGTTCGAAGACCAGAGCACGGGCCAGGGCCACACGCTGTTGCTGACCGCCAGACAGTTGCGCCGGGTAGCGATGAGCGAACGTGCCCAGCTGCACCATGTCCAGCGCACGCTTGACCTTCTCGCTGACGTCGGCCTTGCTCATGCCGCGTACGGTCAGCGGAAACGCCAGGTTTTCTGCGACGGTCATGTGCGGGAACAATGCATAGTTCTGGAACACCATGCCGATATCGCGTTTGTGCGGTGGCACGTTGTTGATGGCACGACCCGCGAGGAGGATTTCACCCGCCGTCGGCGTTTCAAATCCGGCCAGCATCATCAGGCTGGTGGTCTTGCCGGAGCCGGAAGGCCCGAGCAGGGTCAGGAACTCGCCTTTGCGAATATCCAGGTTAAGGTCTTTGACGATAAGGGCTTCGCCGTCGTAGCTCTTCTGCACACCACGGAAGCTGACCAGAACATCATTAGCCCCAGCGCTTGAATCGACGTTGCTCATTACCCACACCTTTGTTTTGTCTGCGTGCGGTCAGCCTAGTTTAGGCTGAGAACCGCGCAAATCGGGGGGTAGGAGAGATTGGGGTAGGGATTGCCCTACAGGGATGGCGGGGATAGGTATGTGCTCGACGACGAATCTCATGACCTTATCGCGGGCAGCCACGCTCCCACAGGGGAATCAAGCTCCTGTGGGAGCGTGGCTTGCCCGCGATAAGGTCAATGATGTCTCGGGCATGTCGTTTTCAGATCACAACAACTTATGCTCCATCGCATATTTCACCAGATCAGCCAGAGAATGCAGGTTCATCTTCTGCATCAGCCGTGCTTTGTGGGTGCTGATGGTCTTGCTGCTCAGGTTCAGTTGCTGGGCGATGTCGTTGACGTTGGCGCCTTGAGCCAAGCGTTCGAACACAGAGAACTCGCGCTCGGACAATAGCGAATGCAATGGCCTGTTATCCGTCAGCCCGACTTCGAAGACCATGCGGTCGGCAAGGTCCGGGTCGATGTAACGACCACCCGCCGCTACCCGTCGAATAGCCGTCAGCAGCAACGCCGGATCACTGTCCTTGGTCGCATAACCGGCAGCGCCGACTTTCAAGGCACGCGCTGCCATCTGCGCTTCGTCGTGCATTGACAGCACCAGTATGGCTGGCGGATTGGTCAGTGCGCGAATACGCGGGATTGCCTCAAGGCCATTCACACCGGGCATGGAGATATCCAGCAACACCACCTCGCATTCAGTCTGACGAAGAGCCTCAAGCAGCTGCTCACCGTTACTGGCCTCGCCCACCACGAGCAAATCCTTGGCAAGGCCGATCAACTGCTTGATGCCTTCACGAACAATAGTGTGGTCTTCAGCTACCAGTACACGAATCACTTGTGTTGCTCCTGCCCGGCTTGATGCAGCGGAATATAGGCGCGCAAGGTTGTGCCCTCACCTGTCTCACTGTCCAGCTCCAGTCGACCGCCAAGCATCAACACCCGCTCTCGCATGCCCACCAGACCGAACGACACGACCTTACCCTGCGGCTGAACAAAACCGATACCGTCGTCGGCAATGGTCAGGCACATGACGCCATCGTCCAGCGTAAGGCTCACGTCCACGGTGTGCGCCTGAGCATGACGTATAACGTTGGTCAGCGCCTCCTGCAGAATCCGGAACATGCCGATGGCCAAAGCATCGCTGAGCGTCGGCAAATTATCAGGCACATCCACCAGACACGGAATTTGCGTGCGCGCCTCGAACCGTTGCGCCTGCCATTCGATGGCCGACGCGATACCCGCATCGAGGATCGGCGGGCGTAGCGCGGTCGCCACGTCGCGCACCAACTGGAACAATTGCGATATCAGGCGCTTCATGCTGTTGAGCCGATCGCGCAAGCCCGGATCAAGATCGGCGTAAGCCAGCTCACACATGGACGTTTCCAGCTTGAGCACAGTCAGCATCTGTCCCAACTCGTCGTGAACTTCCCGGGCGATACGCGCCTTTTCCTCCTCGCGTACGCTTTCCAGATGCGCCGACAGCTCGCGCAGTTGTTCGTGGTAACGACGACGCTCGGTCACGTCAGTGAGGAACACCACCAGATATTCGGACTCCTCGAAGCGCAGGAAACTCAAGGAGACATCGGCAGGCAGAATGCTGCCGTCGGCACACACGCAATTGGTTTCGAATGTCTGGGCAATCCCTTCACTGGAGCGCGCACTTTTCCAAAGGCCCAGCCAGCGATCCATGTGCAACGTGGGTTCGAAATCAATTAACGGCCGATCCACTACGCCGCCGGACGAATAGCCCAGCATGGCCTCTGCCGCATGGTTGGCATAGCGCACGCGACTGTCCCAGTTGACCCAGAGAATGCCCACAGTGCTTTGATCAATGGAAAACTGTGCCAGCTTTAACGCCTCTTCACCTGCCTCGCGCCGCGCCAGTTCTTCGCGAGCAAGCAGCACATCGCGCTCCAGCGACTGCTGCTGACGGCGCTGCCATATAACAATGGCGGAACTGGCCAGCAGTAATACCAGCAGCAACAGACAGATGTTTTGCCAGAAACCAGGCGATTCGCTGGCTTTCACAGCATTGAGCGGCAGCCAGCGCGCATGCAACTGATCAAGCTCCTTGGCCGGAATCGCATGCAGGGCAGCGCTGATAATGTCCGCCAACTCAGGCACATCTCGACGGGAAGCGACGCGCAGCAATTGGGGATAGCCAATATCGCCGACAATACTCAGCCCGGCGAACTCCGGCTCCCGAGACAAGCGACTGAGCTGCGCCTCATCGAGCACGGCATAACGCGCCTGCTGACTCAACAATAATTGCAGCGCTTGCCGGTCCAGCGGCACGCCTTGCAGGTTGATATGGGGATAGGTGTTACGCAGGTAGTCGGCGGTGACGCTGGGCATGCGAATCGCTACGCGCGTGCGGCTGTCGAGCTTCTCAAGGTCCACGACACCAGAGCCGTCGCGCTCGCCCACCACCAGTTGCGAAATCCGCATATAGGGATCGGAAAACAGCCAGACACGAAGGCCAGCCGGGGTTTGAGTCAGACCGGGGGCAATATCCACCATGCCTTGCGCCAAGGCCTCCTCCAAAGCGGCCTGATCAGGGAAGTTACGCCAGAGTAGTTCTGTTTGCAGGCTCCTGCCGAGCAGATTCATCAAGTCGACGTTGGCGCCGGAAAGCTGCTGCTGGCGACGATCAAGCTGCGCATAAGGTGCCTGCATCACCAGCCCAACCCGCAAGGGCCCACGCTTTGATAGCCATGCGCGCTGCTCTGCCGACAGCGGCGTGGACACGGCTGGCTCTGAATCCGCCTGAGCCACGACGTTGAAAATCATCAAGAGCAGGGCCAGACAGCCGATAACTCCAGTGCGCAGCAGAACCATCATCAAGGTGTCGTTCCCGTGTGTTCTATTTAGTCGTTTGAACCGATGCGCCACTCAAGCATGTGCCTGACAAATCCTTACCAACCCATTAGGCTGCCAAGATAGTTTCTGGCCTGGAATATCCGATGTCCTACACATTTCGCGCAACGCTTCCTTCGCTTTGTCTAGCGCTGATACTACCTTGCGCGTTGCCTGTCATGGCGGCAGATCCTGCTCCTGCAAAAGATGCTGCAACCGAACCTGCCGTGGAAAGGGCACCACTGTTACCGCGCACTCAAGAAGATGCGCTGGCCCTTGAAGGGCGTTTGCCGGTTGCCGATCAACAGCAATTACAGGCTGGCGAAGACAGTTTCCTCGCCTTGTGGAAGCCAGCCAACACTGACGATCCCAAAGGTGCAGTGATCATTATTCCCGGTGCTGACGAGTCGGCTGACTCTCCGGATGCCGTAGGCCCGTTGCGACGCAAGTTTCCGGACATCGGCTGGTCAAGCCTGAGCCTGACCCTGCCCGACCAGTTGGCTGATTACAATCAGGCCAGAGCCGCCGATGCGCCTGCAGAAGAGGGTGCAGCAGAAAAACCCAAAGACGCGGCCAAAGCTACCGCACCAACTGATGCCGACAAAGCCGCTGCCGCAGAAAAAGAGGCTGCTGCTGAAACAGCAAGAGCCGCTGCCGCAGAGGAGCAGGCCAAGGCTCAGGCTGAGCGTATCTTCGCCCGAATTGAAAGCGGCATCAGCTTCGCACAGCAGAACAAGGCCCGCAGTATCGTGCTGCTCGGACATGGCAGCGGTGCCTACTGGGCAGCTCGTTACTTGAGCGAACGCCCGGCGCCGCTGGTACAGAAATTCGCCATGGTCACGGCGCGAGAGCCCGCAGATACCAAGCCACTGCTGACCGAGTTGATACCCGGCCTTAAAGTGAAAACCTCGGACTTCATTTACAAGGACGCGAACAACAGGTCTCCAATGGAACGTCTGCAAATCAGCAAGCGTGCAAAAGGACCAGGCTACAGCCAGATTCCTCTGACCGCGATTCCGGGTAACGCTGCTGCAGAGCAGGAACAGATGTTTCGCAGGATTCGCGGGTGGGTTGAGGCGCAGTAAAGATGATTGATCGGAGCGGAAATGCTGCACCGCTCCCACAGAATAAAGCACAACACCATGATCAAAACCCGCGCCGCGCCTTGATCACTTTGTAGGCGTTATGCAAATCCTGAGTCCGGTCCGTCGCATCGCGCACCTGCAACTGGCTAGCGCCCGAACCCGCCACTTTATCCGGGTGGTGCCGACTGAGCAGGCGCCGATAGGCGCGTTTCACCTGCGCAGGATCCGCATCGGCTTGCACGCCCAGCAGTTTCAGTGCCGCCTGGTAATCGTTGCTGTTGTTAGCCAGCGGTTTACGGGGGGCTTCGTGCCCGGAAGCCAGTGAGTCAACTCTGGCCGGCGACCAGCCGAGCCATTTACCCCACCAGACGATCAACTCTCGCTCACCGCGTGAAGGTTTGCCGTTGGCCCATGCCATGCGCCAGCACGCGCGTAGCAGCGCTTCAGCCGTATGAGGCTGGGGGGCGAGCCGACGCAGATGGCCGCGCAGATTATCACCCCCGTCCTTGCCTCGATTGAAGGCCGCGATAGCCCGGCGTTGAGCGGGCTCACTCATGCCCATACGATGCATTTCAGCCCGCGCCTGCTGGATGTGCTGCTCGACCACCCGCCCGTCATTCTTCGCCAGCCGCCCCAGCAGAACGAACAGCAACTCATCATCGCGCAGCGCCGCACGACCGCGCATGCGCTCCCGCAAATGTGCCCAGCTTTGCAGTGCAAGACGCCGATCCAGTGCTTGCCCCAACAGCGCGCCCAGCAAGGCGCCCGGGATGCTGGCAATGGCAAACCCGGCTCCGGCGTCTAACAGAGTCGATGGCCAGAGCATCAGTGTCCCGCCGCGAGCAACTGCTCGACCTGAGCAAGGCGCTCATGGGTGCCGACATCGACCCAATGCCCGGTAAAATGCTCACCGGTCACTTGCCCTTGCTCCATGGCGGCTCGCAACAGCGGCGCGAGTTTGAAAGCACCGGCTTGGCAATCTGCAAACAGTTTCGGGTGAAGGATGGCGATGCCACTGTAGGTGAGCCTTGCACCGGCATCGCTGGAATCACGAACCTGCCCGTCGATCAACGAAAAGTCACCCTGCGGGTGGTGCTCCGGATTATCGATCAACACAAGGTGAGCCAGACCGGCCATTGGCACTCGCAGTGCGCTGAAGTCGTAATCGGTCCAGACATCGCCGTTTACGACCATAAAAGGCTGATCACCCAGCAGCGGCAGCGCACGAAAAATACCGCCGCCCGTTTCAAGCGGCTCACCTTCAGGGGAATACGCAATACGCAGCCCCAAACGTTCGCCGTCCCCCAAGTAATCTTCAATCTGTTGCCCAAGCCAGGCGTGATTGATCACTACATCGTGAAACCCTGCCTCATGCAGCGCGCGCAGGTGATATTCAATCAACGGCACACCGCCTGCACGAACCAGCGGCTTAGGAGTGTGCAGGGTCAATGGACGCATTCGTTCGCCCTTCCCTGCTGCCAGAATCATCGCTTTCATGCCTGCCTCGTCAACACAATCGATAGCCTTATTTCAATGATGACCTTCATACCGTGGCGCGATTCAGAGCGATCCGCTCGCCGGTCGCTTCAGGCTGGTCAGCAAATTAGCCAGTTCAGCCAACTCTGGTCGCCGCTCCAGCACCGCGTCTATATAAGCAAAGAAGCGCGGAACATCGGCCAGATAACGCGGTTTGCCGTCACGATGGCAGATACGGGCGAAGATACCGATGACCTTCAAATGACGCTGTACGCCCATCAGGTCACTGGCACGCAGAAACTCTGCAAAGTCCTCCTGAACAGGAATCCCCGCCGCGCGAGCCTTTTCCCAGTAAATTTCCAGCCAGCCATGCACTCGATCTTGCGGCCAACTGAGAAAGGCGTCCTTGAACAGGCAGGTCACGTCGTAAGTGACGGGTCCATAGACCGCATCCTGGAAATCCAGCACTCCCGGATTAGGTTCGCTGAGCATCAGGTTACGCGGCATGAAGTCACGGTGCACCAGCACTCTGGGCTGCGCCAGCGCGCTCTCGATCAAGAGATCACTGACACGTTGCCAACTGGCCAATTGCTGCTGATCCATCTCGATGCCGAGGTGTTTGCGCACATACCATTCAGGGAACAGCTCCAGTTCACGGCGCAACAAGGCGACGTCATAGCTGGGAAGCGGCGCATCCATCGGCAGTTGCTGATAAGCCAGCAGCGCATCGAAAGCATCTGAGAACAAAGCGTCCGCGTTTTGTTCGTTGATGACATCAAGGTAGGTTTCTCGCCCAAGATCACTAAGCAGCAAAAAGCCTTGAACAAGATCTTCGGCATAAATTTCAGGAACATTAATCCCTGATTTATTTAACAAACGGGCAATATCTACAAATGGTTTGCAGTTTTCCTGAGGTGGCGGCGCATCCATCACAATAAAAGTTTGCTCGCCGCCCTCCCAGCGAAAATAACGGCGGAAACTGGCATCACTACTGGCCGCGGTCAACGTGGCCGGGGGAATTGCGCCCCAGCCCTGCGCTGAAAACAGCGCAGGAAGCTGCTCATCGAGCCAGGATTTCAGGCGTTGCAGGCGTACATCTTGATCTGGCATTGCAAGGGTCTCCGACGGCGCTAGCCGTCAAGCGGGTCATGCTTTATTATCCGACATCTTTTTCAGCCCATCGAGAGGCGTGCGGCCCCCCCGCGGGCAGATGGCGCGCAGGAAGCCCGGATTAATAAGATGGCATTGAAATCCCCCGCGTTTCGTAGAAAGTTTCCGTTGCTCATAACCGGCAGTTTGCTGGCGATGCAACCTTTAGCCACTCAGTTCGCGGTAGCCGCGGAACAGTATGACTGCTCAGTCTCTGCTTCGGGTGCCTGGAATTGCGCGCCGAAAAGCAATGCAGTCGAGCTGCCTCCGCGTCCAGTGCACAGCACGACGTCGGTCAGCTCCAACGGCACTGTCACGTCGGACAGTAGCTCCACCAGCGAACCAGCCGTGGCCAAGCCGCAGCTGGTGACCGAAGCCAAAGGGCGCGGTCTCAAGTCGCGTAGTGCTGACTACAGCCACCTTGACTGGGTTCCACGCGAAAGCCTGACGCCTGCTCAGCTCGCAGAAACCGGACCTTACTGCTCCGGGGCCTACGTCGAGCCGATTCGTCCTGGCATGGATGACAAGACGCCGAAGAAAGACGCGCCGATGTTCATCGGTGCCAAGGCTTCGCGTTATCAGCAGGAAGAGCAGATTGCTTCGCTGGCCGGTGACGTCGTTCTGCGTCAGGGCAGCATGCAGGTCCAGGCCCAGGAGGCCAACCTGTATCAAGCCGAGAACCGTGGCGAGTTGAACGGCGATGTCCGCATGCGCGACAACGGCGCACTGATCGTAGGTGACCGTGCCGAGCTGCAACTGGACACCGGTGAAGCCCAGATCGACAACGCAGAGTATGTGCTGCACAAGTCGAACGTGCGCGGTAACGCCCTGTATGCCAAGCGTGCCGAGAACGCGATCATTCGCCTCAAGGACGGTACGTACACCACGTGCGAACCGAACAGCAACGCGTGGACGCTCAAAGGTAACAACATCACCCTGAACCCGGCCACCGGCTTCGGTACGGCGACCAACGCCACCCTTCGGGTCAAAGACATACCGGTGCTCTACACCCCGTATATCTACTTCCCGATCGATGATCGTCGCCAGTCAGGTTTCCTGCCGCCGTCGTTCAGTACCAGCACCGATACCGGCTTCATGCTGGTAACGCCGTACTATTTCAACCTGGCACCGAACTACGATGCCACGCTCTATCCTCGTTACATGGCCAAACGCGGCATGTTGATGGAAGGCGAGTTCCGCTACCTGACCAAAAGCAGTGAAGGTCAAATCGGCGGCGCGTACCTAAACGACGACGACGACGAGCGCAAGGACCAGAGTGACTACAAAGACACTCGCTGGATGATGAACTGGCAGCACAAGGGCGGCCTTGATTCCCGCTGGCTGACCCACGTTGATTACACAGACATCAGCGACCCGTACTATTTCCAGGACCTGGAATCGGATCAGATCGGTGTTGAGCAATCGGAATTCCTCAATCAGCAGGGTTCCCTGACGTACCGTGGCGATAACTTCAATGCCGTTTTCAACGCCCAGGCTTACAAGCTGGCGACGGTATCTAGAATTACCCCGTACGACCGCCTGCCACAGATCACCTTCAATGGGTCGTTGCCTTACCATCCAGGTGGGTTGCAGTTCGACTATGAAACAGAAGCAGTCCGCTTTGACCGTGACTTGCGCAATGGCACTTACATTAACCAGGACGGTCTCCCTGAGACCCGCCTGGACCAGAACGTTTCCGGCTTGGCGCGCGCCAATGGTGATCGCCTGAATCTTGCGCCATCGGTTAGTCTTCCGATGAACTGGAGCTACGGGTTCCTGACGCCGAAACTGAAGTATGTCTATACCCAGTACGATCTGGATCTGGACAGTATCGGGAAGCAAGAGATTGCAGCCGGGCAGGCCGCAGCTGCAGCTAACGGCACGACCTATATAGACGGCACTTATTCCAGCTCGCAAAACCGTAGCATTCCTGTATTTAGCGTCGACAGTGGCCTGTACTTTGACCGGAACACTAACTGGTTCGGCAAGGACTATCGCCAAACTTTGGAACCTCGCCTGTTCTATCTCTATGTTCCAGAGAAAGACCAGTCCGACATTCCGGTCTTTGACAGTTCCGAAACCACCTTCAACTATGCCTCACTGTTCCGCGATAACCGTTTCACAGGTTCAGACCGCATTGGTGACGAGAACAAGCTCTCGCTGGGCGTTACCAATCGCTGGATTGAAGACAACGGCTTCCAGCGTCAACGCTTCAGCATTGGCCAGGCCATTTACTTCAAGGATCGTGAAGTTCAGTTGCCGGGGATCGCCTTCAAGGACCGTGACGATGCACAAGCCAACGTCTCGCCTTACGCACTGGAATACGAGTATCGCTTCAACCGCGACTGGCGTTTGAATTCCGACTTCAACTGGGATCCGGACAGCCGCAGCACACGCTCGGGCAGTGCGATGTTCCACTACCAGCCTGAAGATAACCCGAACAAGGTTGTCAACTTCGGCTACCGCTATCGCGACGACCAGATCCGCTATGACCAGAACACCGGTCGATGGACAGTGGGTGGTGGCGATTACGGCACTCCGGGTCAACCGGGTTACGTGAAGGACTACTACAAGATCCAGCAGCACGACTTCTCGGTTATCTGGCCGATCGTGCCACAGTGGAACGCAATCAGCCGCTGGCAGTATGACTACAACCGCGATCGCACAATCGAGGCCTTTGGTGGTTTCGAATATGACAACTGCTGTTGGAAACTACGCCTGATCAGCCGTTACTGGATTGATTACGACGAGTTCAGCCAGAACGAGCCTGAGAACGAAAAAGGCGACCACGGCGTATTCCTACAAATCGTGTTGAAGGGACTGGGCGGTGTAACTGGCGCCAAGGTAGAGAGTTTCCTCGACAAAGGCATCCAAGGTTATCGTGAACGTGAAGACCAAGCTTTCTGATTGTCTGCGCCCGCTAATGCTGGGCGCGTTACTCCTGGGAACTGCAGCTCACGCTGCAGTTCAGCAACTGGACAGCGTTGCAGCCATCGTCGATAACGATGTGATCATGAAGAGCCAGGTGGACCAGCGTGTCCGCGAGGTTCAACAGACCATCGCCAAACGCGGTTCAGGTGTTCCTCCTGCCGAGGCTCTGCAGCCACAGGTTCTGGAACGTCTGATTCTGGAAAACCTGCAACTTCAGATAGGCGACCGCTCCGGCATTCGCATTACTGACGAAGAGCTGAACCAGGCAATCGGCACCATTGCTGAACGCAACAACATGAGCGTGGAACAATTCCGCGCCGCGTTAGCCCATGACGGTCTTTCCTACAATGATGCGCGCGAGCAGGTTCGTCGGGAAATGATCATCAGCCGGGTGCGTCAACGCCGTGTGGCCGAGCGCATTCAGGTTTCAGAGCAGGAAGTGAAAAACTTCCTGGCTTCCGGCCAGGGCCAGGCTCAGCTGTCCGAAGAGTTCCACCTGGCGAACATCCTGATTGCTACCCCTGACAGTGCATCGTCAGACCAGATTCAGGCTGCGGCTCGCAAGGCTCAGGATCTGTACAGCAAGCTCAAGCAAGGCGCTGACTTCGGTCAGGCAGCGATTGCCAACTCGGCCAGTGAAAGCGCCCTTGAAGGTGGCGACATGGGCTGGCGTAAAGCCGCTCAACTGCCGCCTCCATTTGGCGACATGCTGGGTTCGATGCCGGTTGGCGACGTTACGCCTCCAGCCCGTACTCCGGGCGGCTTCATCATCCTCAAGCTGCTGGAGAAGCGCGGCGGCCAGGGTCAGGCACAGATGCGCGATGAAGTACATGTGCGTCATATCCTGATCAAGCCAAGCGAAATTCGTAGCGAAGAAGAAACCCGGCGTCTGGCGCAGAAGATCTATGATCGCATCCAGAACGGCGATGACTTCGCCGAACTGGCGAAGAGCTTCTCTGAAGATCCGGGCTCGGCACTCAACGGCGGTGATCTGAACTGGGTCGACCCGAACTCGCTGGTTCCGGAGTTCCGTCAGGTCATGAACGACACACCGCAAGGCACCTTGTCCAAGCCGTTCAAGACTGCCTATGGCTGGCACGTGCTGGAAGTTCTGGGCCGTCGCGCCACGGACGCTACCAACCAGGCGCGCGACCAACAGGCCCTGATGGTATTGCGCAACCGCAAGTATGACGAAGAGCTGCAAACCTGGTTGCGTCAGATCCGTGACGAAGCCTACGTTGAGATCAAGCTCCCTGGCGCAGCCCAGGCTGCACAGTGAAACCCCGGCGTTTCGCACTGACACCCGGCGAGCCGGCCGGCATTGGTCCTGACCTTTGCCTGCTGCTCGCCACGCAACTTCAGCCACACCCCCTTATTGCCATTACCAGCCGCGACCTGCTCACCGAGCGGGCCGCGCAGTTGGGCGTGGTTGTCGATCTGATCTGCGTCACACCTGATGCCTTCCCGGACACTGCCGCTCCTGCCGGCAGCCTTTACGTCTGGGATACGCCACTGCAAGAGCCGGTGATTACGGGCCGACTGAACAAGGCCAATGGCGCGTTCGTTCTGCAAACCCTGACCCGCGCCGGACAAGGCTGCATGGACGGCCACTTCGCCGGGATGATAACGGCCCCGGTCCACAAGGGCGTCATCAACGAAAGCGGCATCGCCTTTTCTGGCCACACCGAATTTCTTGCCGAGCTGACCGGGACTGAACAGGTGGTGATGATGCTGGCGACCGGCGATCTGCGCGTCGCGCTGGTCACCACTCACCTGCCGCTACGCGAGGTCGCCGACGCTATTACTCCTGAGCGTCTGGAACGTGTGACACGCATTCTTCACGCGGATCTGGTGAACAAGTTCGGCATCGCCCGGCCACGTATCCTGGTGTGCGGGCTTAACCCCCACGCCGGTGAAAGCGGGCACCTGGGGCGCGAAGAGATCGACATCATAGAACCCGCTTTAGAGCGTCTGCGCAGCGAGGGCCTGGATCTACGCGGGCCACTGCCAGCCGACACTCTGTTTACCCCCAAATATCTGGAGCGCTGCGACGCAGTGCTGGCGATGTACCACGACCAGGGCCTGCCTGTACTCAAGTACAAAGGCTTCGGTGCTGCTGTCAACGTGACCCTCGGCTTGCCGATTGTTCGCACCTCTGTCGACCACGGCACTGCGCTGGATCTGGCAGGCACTGGCAAAATCGACACCGGCAGCCTGCAGGTCGCTCTGGAAACCGCCTATCAGATGGCCGAGACCCATTCATGACCGAGCAATTTCAACACAAGGCGCGCAAGCGCTTCGGACAAAACTTCCTGCATGACGCGGGCGTGATCGACAAGATCCTGCGAGCCATACGGGCCCGTCCTGAAGACCGCCTGCTTGAGATCGGGCCCGGCCAGGGCGCCCTGACCCAAGGCTTGCTCGGCAGCGGCGCACAGCTGGACGTCGTGGAACTGGACAAAGACCTGATCCCGATCCTGATCCACCAGTTTGGCAACAAGCCCAATTTCAACCTGCATCAAGGCGATGCACTGAAATTCGACTTCACCTCGCTCGGCGCCTCGGCAAACAGCCTGCGCGTGGTCGGCAACCTGCCTTACAACATCTCCACGCCGCTGATTTTCCATCTGCTGCACAACGCCAATCTGATTCGCGACATGCACTTCATGCTGCAGAAGGAAGTGGTTGAGCGCATGGCAGCGGTTCCCGGCGGCGGTGATTACGGTCGCCTGTCGATCATGGTTCAGTACCATTGCCGGGTTGAGCACCTGTTCAACGTCGGACCGGGCGCTTTCAACCCGCCGCCAAAGGTGGACTCGGCAATTGTCCGCCTTGTGCCCCACGAAACACTGCCGCATCCGGCCAAGGATCATCGCCTGCTGGAGCGTGTGGTACGTGAAGCGTTTAACCAGCGCCGCAAGACATTGCGCAACACACTCAAGTTACTGCTTAGCAGTGACGATATTACTGCTGCAGGGGTCGATGGCAGTCTGCGCCCCGAGCAACTGGACCTGGCCGCATTCGTTCGCCTCGCTGACAAACTGAGCGAAATGCCAGCACAGGCCTGAGCCCAAAGGACATGTAGATGATCGAAGTCTGATTGGTCATTTATCGTTTACATGTCCTAGACTGATTCCACCGGCTTTCCGGTTTTATCCGCATCCGCTTCCAAGGCCTTCCGAATGCCCGATTCCCGATACCAGGTCGACGTCAGCGTCGTCACACGCTTCCTGGCAGAGCAGTCACAACCCGAGCAGAATCGCTTTGCCTTTGCCTACACCGTCACCGTCCACAATAGCGGCGAATTGCCTGCCAAGTTGATGTCCCGGCATTGGGTAATCACTGATGGTGATGGCCATGTCGAAGAGGTACGCGGTGAGGGCGTGGTGGGGCAACAACCTTTGATTGCTGCCGGGAAGAGTCATACGTACAGCAGCGGCACCGTGATGACGACCAAAGTTGGCAACATGCAGGGCTCATATCAAATGCTCGCAGACGACGGCAAGCGCTTCGATGCGGTCATCGCTCCGTTTCGCCTGGCGGTACCGGGGTCTCTTCACTGATGGCGGTGTACGCCGTTGGTGACCTGCAAGGTTGCCTCGAGCCGCTGCAGTGCCTGCTGGAACATGTGAATTTCGACCCGGCCAGGGATCACCTCTGGCTGGTAGGCGATCTGGTCAATCGTGGACCTCAATCGCTGGAAACCCTGCGCTTTCTTTACAGCATCCGAGACTCGGTCACCTGCGTACTCGGCAACCACGATCTGCATATGCTTGCCGCGTCGCGCAACATTGAGCGCCTGAAGAAAGGCGATACGCTGCGTCCCATTCTTGAGGCACCCGATCGCGACGATCTGCTGCAATGGGTACGTCGGCAAAAGCTGCTGCACTACGATGCCGAGCGCAACGTTGCCATGGCTCACGCGGGTATTCCACCACAGTGGACCTTGAAGAAAGCCCTCAAGCTGGCCGCTGAGGTGGAAGCCACCCTGCTTGATGACTCGCTCTACCACCCGTTCCTTGACGGAATGTATGGCAACGAGCCAAACAAGTGGGACCCCGAACTGCATGGCGTTGCACGGCTACGGGTTATCACCAATTACTTTACCCGCATGCGCTTCTGCACCAGCGACGGCAAACTGGACCTCAAGGGCAAGGAAGGAATCGAAACCGCCCTGCCCGGCTATGCGCCCTGGTTCAAGCATCAGGACCGCCGGACACGCGATGTGAAAATCATCTTCGGTCACTGGGCTGCGCTGGAGGGCCGTTGCGATGAGCCCGATGTCTACGCGCTGGACACCGGCTGCGTCTGGGGCTCTGCGATGACAATGCTTAATGTCGATACCTTCGAGCGGTATCTCTGCGATTGCGATGAGCACGGCAATGCTGAATCAGGTGCGACCCGAACCATTCTGCATGACCCGGCAGGCGTGATCAGGCGTTAAACTCAGCACAACGTACTTCAACTGTAGGAGCTGCCGAAGGCTGCGAAAGCGGTATATCTGCCACACCTCCATTCGCAGCCTTCGGCAGCTCCTACAGAATCACACCCCGGATAACATTCAAAGGAGCCAACCATGACCGAATTCAAACGTATCCCGCCAGAACAGGCTCAAGCCCTTCGCGAGCAAGGTGCCGTGCTGGTGGACGTTCGCGATCCACAGGCCTTCGCCGGCAATCACATCCCTGATTCCCAACATCTGGACAACCAATCCATTGCCGATTTCATCCGCAATGCCGATCTGGATAAACCGGTAGTCGTAGTCTGCTATCACGGTAACTCCAGCCAGAGCGCTGCGGCCTATCTGGTGAATCAGGGTTTCTCCGATGTATACAGCCTGGACGGTGGCTTCGAGCTATGGCGCAATACCTTTCCAGCTGATACAGCCCAGAGCTGACAGAAAATATTTTTATTGCAGTTGATCCCGCGTCCTGCGCGGGCTCGCGACCTAACTGACGGACGGTCTGTCAGTCTTTCTGCTCATCCCTTCTTTATCTTTCCGATTCCGAACTATCCTTAGCCTCAGGCCATCCGTAATCAGGGGAGAGCCGGTACACCGGCGCGTGGGTCATCGGTAGCTACTTTTATGGTGTTTGGGGGGTAAACGGCATCCGGATTCTCGGCTGCTGCCAACATCGACTGACGATCCGCCGCCGGCTCTACGTATCGAGCGAGGTGACGTCATGAGTATTTTTAGCCACTTCCAACAACGCTTTGAATCGACACGGCAGGAGGAGCTCTCCTTACAGGAGTATCTAGAGCTCTGTAAGCAGGATCGCAGCGCTTATGCGTCTGCGGCAGAAAGACTGTTGCTTGCTATCGGCGAGCCGGAGCTGGTTGATACCTCGACCAACTCCCGGCTCTCGAGGATCTTTTCCAATAAGGTCATCCGCCGCTACCCGGCCTTTGCTGACTTCCATGGGATGGAAGAATGCATCGACCAGATAGTCTCGTACTTCCGCCATGCCGCTCAGGGCCTGGAAGAGAAGAAACAGATCCTTTACCTCCTCGGCCCGGTGGGTGGCGGTAAGTCATCGCTGGCTGAAAAACTCAAACAACTGATCGAAAAAGTCCCGTTCTACGCGATCAAGGGCTCGCCGGTTTTCGAATCTCCGCTCGGTTTGTTCAACGCAACCGAAGACGGTGCGATTCTCGAAGAAGACTTCGGTATCCCGCGTCGCTATCTGAGCACCATCATGTCGCCCTGGGCGACCAAACGTCTGGCTGAGTTCGGGGGCGACATCAGCCAGTTCAAAGTGGTCAAACTCTATCCATCGATTCTCAACCAGATCGCGGTGGCCAAAACCGAGCCGGGCGACGAGAACAACCAGGACATTTCTGCACTGGTGGGTAAGGTCGATATCCGTAAACTCGAGGAATACCCACAGAACGACGCCGACGCCTACAGCTATTCTGGCGCGCTGTGCCGGGCCAACCAGGGCCTGATGGAATTCGTAGAGATGTTCAAGGCACCTATCAAGGTGCTGCACCCACTGCTCACCGCCACCCAGGAAGGTAACTACAACAGTACCGAAGGTCTGGGCGCGATTCCGTTCACCGGTATTCTGCTGGCCCACTCCAACGAATCGGAATGGCACAGCTTCCGCAATAACAAGAACAACGAAGCGTTTATCGACCGGATCTACATCGTCAAAGTGCCGTACTGCCTGCGCGTGAGCGATGAGATCAAGATTTACGACAAGCTTCTGTTCAACAGCTCATTGTCCAAGGCCCATTGCGCGCCAGACACCCTGAAAATGCTCGCGCAGTTCACCACCCTGTCGCGCTTGAAAGAGCCGGATAACTCCAACATCTACTCCAAGATGCGCGTGTATGACGGCGAAAACCTCAAGGATACCGATCCAAAGGCCAAGTCGATTCAGGAGTACCGCGACGGCGCAGGCGTCGATGAAGGCATGAATGGCCTGTCCACACGTTTTGCGTTCAAGATTCTTTCCAAGGTGTTCAACTTCGACCCACACGAAATTGCCGCCAACCCGGTGCACTTGCTGTACGTGCTGGAGCAGCAGATCGAGCAGGAGCAATTCCAGGCTGAAACCCGCGAGCGCTATCTACGGTTCATCAAGGAATACCTGGCACCGCGCTACATCGAGTTCATCGGCAAGGAAATCCAGACCGCGTATCTGGAGTCCTACAGCGAATACGGACAAAACATCTTTGACCGCTACGTGCTGTACGCAGACTTCTGGATTCAGGATCAGGAATACCGCGACCCGGAAACCGGAGAAATCCTCAACCGCGTGGCCCTGAACGAAGAACTGGAAAAAATCGAGAAACCGGCCGGCATCAGTAATCCGAAGGATTTCCGTAATGAAATCGTCAACTTCGTATTGCGTGCTCGCGCTAACAACAACGGCAAAAACCCGACCTGGCTCAGCTACGAGAAACTGCGCGTGGTGATCGAGAAGAAAATGTTCTCCAACACCGAGGACCTCCTTCCCGTCATCAGCTTCAACGCAAAAGCCAGCAAAGAGGATCAACAGAAACACAACGACTTTGTTACCAGGATGGTCGAGCGGGGCTATACCGACAAACAGGTACGGCTCCTTTCCGAATGGTACCTACGGGTCCGGAAGTCGCAGTAAGGCAGCTGCAAGCGTCCAGCTACAAGCTGCAAGAACGAAGCACGTGAAATCTGATAGCCGGGTAATTGCTTCTACTTGCAGCTTGCAGCTCACAACTTGAAGCTCCCCGGAGGGGCCTATGAGCTATGTGATCGACCGACGTCTCAATGGCAAGAACAAGAGCACGGTAAACCGCCAGCGGTTTTTGCGGCGTTACCGTGATCACATCAAGAAAGCAGTCGAAGAAGCCGTCAGCCGCCGTTCCATCACTGATATGGAACATGGCGAGCAAATCAGCATTCCCGGTCGCGACATCGACGAGCCGGTGCTCCATCACGGTCGTGGCGGCAAGCAGACCGTGGTTCATCCGGGTAACAAGGAATTCACCTCGGGTGAGCACATCGCCCGCCCACAAGGCGGTGGCGGAGGCAAAGGGCCAGGCAAAGCCAGTAATTCCGGCGAAGGCATGGATGAGTTTGTCTTTCAGATTACTCAGGAAGAGTTTCTGGAGTTCATGTTCGAAGACCTTGAACTGCCCAACCTGGTCAAACGCAACCTGACCGGCACCGACACCTTCAAAACCGTCCGCGCCGGGATCAGCAACGAGGGCAACCCTTCGCGCATCAATATCATCCGCACCCTGCGTTCCGCTCACGCGCGTCGCATTGCACTGTCCGGCAGCAGCCGCGCCAAACTCAGAGAAACCATCACTGAACTGGATCGCCTGAAGCGTGAAGAACCCGATAACTTCGGCGATATTCAGGAGCTGGAGTCTGAAGTTGATCGCCTGAAGGCCCGTATTCGCCGGGTACCGTATCTCGATACCTTCGACCTCAAATACAACCTGCTGGTCAAACAGCCCAACCCAAGCTCCAAAGCGGTCATGTTCTGCCTGATGGACGTTTCCGGCTCCATGACCCAGGCCACCAAAGATATCGCCAAGCGCTTCTTCATCCTGTTGTATCTGTTCCTCAAGCGTAATTACGACAAGATCGAAGTGGTCTTTATCCGCCATCACACCAGCGCCCGGGAAGTCGACGAGGAAGAGTTTTTCTATTCCCGGGAAACCGGCGGCACCATCGTTTCCAGCGCACTCAAGCTGATGCAGGAAATCATGGCTGAGCGCTATCCCACCAACGAATGGAATATCTACGCGGCTCAAGCGTCGGACGGCGACAACTGGAATGACGACTCGCCTATTTGTCGCGACATTCTGATCAAGCAGATCATGCCGTTTGTTCAGTACTACACGTACGTGGAGATTACTCCACGTGAACATCAGGCCTTGTGGTTCGAATACGAACGTATCGGTGAAGCATTCGCCGACACGTTTGCCCAGCAGCAGCTGGTCTCTGCCGGTGATATCTATCCGGTATTCCGTGAACTCTTCCAGCGCAGGTTAGTGACATGACCGCTAGAGAGCAGAAGCGCCAACCCCTGTCCACGGGTTCCGAGTGGACGTTTGAACTCATTCAGGCCTACGACCGCGAGATCAGCCGTATCGCGGAACGCTATGCGCTGGATACCTATCCCAACCAGATTGAAGTGATCACGGCCGAGCAGATGATGGATGCTTATGCCTCAGTGGGTATGCCCTTGGGCTATCACCACTGGTCCTACGGCAAACACTTCCTGAGCACGGAGAAATCCTACACACGTGGCCAGATGGGTCTGGCCTATGAAATCGTCATCAACTCTGATCCGTGTATCGCTTACCTGATGGAAGAGAACACCATCTGCATGCAGGCGCTGGTAGTGGCCCACGCTTGCTATGGGCACAACAGCTTCTTCAAGGGTAACTACCTGTTCCGAACCTGGACCGACGCCAGCTCGATCATTGATTACCTGGTGTTTGCCAAGCAGTACATCATGCAATGCGAAGAACGCCACGGTATCGATGCCGTCGAAGACCTGCTCGACTCCTGCCATGCACTCATGAACTATGGCGTAGACCGCTATAAACGCCCTTACCCGATCTCGGCCGAAGAAGAACGCCGTCGACAGAAAGACAGGGAAGAACATCTTCAGAAGCAGATCAATGATCTGTGGCGCACTATTCCTAAAAACGCCGACAAAAACAGCAAAGAGGACAACGCTCGTTTCCCCGCAGAACCGCAGGAAAACATCCTCTACTTCATCGAAAAACATGCACCGCTGCTGGAACCATGGCAGCGTGAAATCGTACGTATCGTGCGCAAGATTGCGCAGTACTTCTATCCGCAGCGCCAGACTCAGGTGATGAACGAAGGCTGGGCGACGTTCTGGCACTACACGCTGATGAACGACCTGTATGACGAAGGTTTGGTCACCGACGGCTTCATGATGGAGTTCCTGACCTCGCACACCAGCGTCATCTATCAACCTGGTTTCGACAGCCCTTATTACAGCGGCATCAACCCCTACACGCTGGGCTTCGCCATGTATCGCGATATACGCCGCATGTGTGAAGAGCCTACCGAGGAAGATTACCGCTGGTTCCCCGAACTTGCTGGCACGGATTGGCTGACTGCCGTGAAGTTTGCCATGAGCAGTTTCAAGGACGAGAGCTTCATCCTCCAGTACCTGTCACCCAAAGTGATCCGGGATCTGAAGCTGTTCAGCATCATGGACGACGATCAGAAAGACGACCTGGTGGTGCCAGCCATTCACGATGAGCCCGGTTACCGAATCATCCGCGAAACCCTGGCGGCGCAGTACAACCTGGGCAACCGTGAACCCAACGTGCAGATCTACAGCATCGACCGCCGCGGCGACCGCTCATTGACGCTTCGCCATCAACAGCACGACCGTAAACCCCTGTCTGAATCCACCGACGAGGTGCTTAAGCACCTGCATCGGCTTTGGGGGTTTGATATCCATCTGGAAACGCTGCAAGGCGATCAAGTCATGAAAACTCATCACGTCCCTCCAAAGAGCGAGCATGCCGACAGTGAATATCCCCGGCTTGATATGGCGGTAGTACACCTCTAGAACGCCTGCTTGATGGGATTGCTCAGCGAGGTATTTGTTTGGCACCTCATGACTATTGATTAGGTTTTACCTCCGCAAGTGCGACACAGGGTTTATCCTGTCGCGCTTACGGAGGTTTTTTATGCAGATCTATAAAGTCGGTGGCGCAGTGCGCGACCGTCTGCTGGGCAAACCGGTTACCGATGTGGATTGGGTAGTGGTCGGCGCGACTACCGATGAAATGCTGATCAAGGGCTATCGCCCGGTGGGTATCGACTTTCCGGTTTTTCTTCACCCACTGACGGGCGAGGAATATGCCTTGGCCCGTACCGAACGCAAAAGTGGACGCGGATACGGCGGCTTCGTGTTTCACGCCAGCCCTGACGTTACCCTCGAAGATGACTTGATCCGTCGCGACCTGACCATCAACGCCATCGCCGAAGATAAAGAGGGCAATCTGACCGACCCTTACGGCGGCCAGCGTGACTTAGAGGCCCGCGTTTTACGCCACGTTTCCCCCGCTTTCGCCGAAGATCCACTGCGAGTCTTGCGTGTAGCCCGCTTTGCCGCACGCTACGCGCCGGAAGGTTTCAGCATCGCGCCTGAAACATTGCAACTGATGCGTCAACTCAGCGAATCAGGCGAACTTGATGCGCTGACCCCGGAACGCAGCTGGAAGGAAATTTCCCGCGCGCTCATGGAAAAACAGCCACAAGTCTTTATTCGAGTGTTGCGTGACTGCGGTGCTCTGAAGGAGCTTTTGCCAGAAGTTGACGCGCTGTTCGGCGTCCCTCAGCCAGCCGCCCATCATCCGGAAATAGACACAGGTGAGCATGTGCTGAGCGTTCTGCAACAGGCTGCCATCCACCAGCAACCGCTGAGCGTGCGTTGGGCCTGCTTGCTTCACGACCTGGGGAAAGGTCTGACGCCCGAAGACGAATGGCCGAGGCATATTGCCCACGAACATATCGGCTTGCGGTTGATCAAGGCGGTTAATGCTCGCTTCAAGGTGCCACGGGAGTGTCAGGAATTGGCATTGCTTGTAGGCCAATACCACACCCATGGCCACCGGGCATTGGAGCTGAAGCCTTCAACGGTGCTGGATTTGCTGCACAGTTTTGACGTCTATCGTCGGCCTCAGCGCTTCGAAGACTTCATCATTGCCTGCGAAATGGACGCCCGAGGCCGACACGGTTTTGAGCAGCGCGATTACCCGCAAGCCGAATACCTGCGCGGCGCGGCTGAAGCTGCACGCGCGGTCTCGGTGCAGCCACTGATCGAGAAGGGTTTCAAGGGGCAGGAGCTGGGTGAAGCACTCAAAGCCGAGCGCCTGGACGCGCTGAAGGTTTACAAGGCGCAGTACAACAGCTGAGCTTGATACGATCTCCTTTAGGAGCTGCCGAAGTCAGCGAAAACGATAGACCTGATCTATCGCTTTCGCAGCCTTCGGCAGCTCCTACAAGATTCAGCTATGCAGCAAACCTGGCGGCGTCAATTGCGTGCCCCGCCATTCAAACGCAACCGGCCACAGCTGTTGCTCAATTTTTGCACGCTCCCAAAGCTGCTCGAAAGAGGCGCCAGCCTCAGGATGCAGACGGTCCGGCGCAATCAGCGACAACGGCCACAGCACAAAGGCGTTTTTCAGGATCTCGGCACGAGGCAGGATCAAACCGTCGAAGTCACCGACCTGATCGCCATACAGCAGCACGTCGATATCCAGCGGCAGCCCCTTTCGATCCGGAGCGTAACGGCCGTTATCGGCTTCAATAAACTTCAGGCGGCGGTCAAGCTCCAACAACGGCAGCGCGGTCAAACCCGTTACTACAAGGTTGAAGAACAGACCACTCTTGATTCCGACTGGCTGACTTTCAAACACCGGAGAACAAACGATATCGCTGACGAAGCCATCCAGCGCCTCGAGCCCAGCAATCAGGTGCTTCTCGCGCTCGATGTTACTGCCCAAACCAAGGTAAACCCGTGTCAGCGACATCCGCGCTCGATCTCCACGCCCACACCAGCAGCAGCTGCAACCGCGCCGGGCTTGGTCAGTTTCAAGTGCAGCCAGGGAATCTGGAACTCACTCATAAGCACTTCCGCCAATCGTTCGGCAAAGGTCTCCACCAACTGAAACTGCGCCTTGTCGGCAAAATCCAGAATGCGAGTGGAAACGCTGGCGTAGTCGAGTGCCTTGCTCAGGTCATCACCAGCAGCGGCTGGTCGATTATCCCAGGCAAAACTCAGGTCCAGGCGCAGACACTGGCGAATGCCCCGCTCCCAGTCGTAAGCACCGATAACGGTATCGACTTCCAGACCTTCAATGAAAACTCTGTCCAAACACCACTCTCCACTGCACGACAAGGGCGCGATGCGCCGTTAGAATCAGGGCTTCCCAGCCCGGAATAGTTAGCATGTTTTGGTTACTGGCGATTTTCGCCTACCTGCTTGGCTCACTGTCCTTCGCCATTCTCCTGAGCCGCCTCACTGGCAGCCCGGACCCGCGCGCCAGTGGTTCTGGCAATGCGGGCGCGACCAACATGTTGCGTCTGGCCGGCAAAAAACTCGCGATCCTGACGCTGCTCGGCGACCTGTGCAAAGGCCTGCTGCCGGTACTGCTCGCCAATCTCGCCGGGATGGACCCCAAAGCACAGGCCTGGATTGGGCTCTGCGCGGTGCTGGGTCATCTGTTCCCGCTCTACTTTCGCTTCCGCGGTGGCAAAGGCGTCGCCACTGCCGCCGGTGTACTGCTGGGGCTTTATCCGCCCGCCGCCATCCTGGCAATGTGTGCGTGGGGGCTGATGTTCTATATGACCCGCACCAGCTCGATCGCGGCCCTGGTCGCTACCCCGCTGACGCTGCCATTGCTCGCCTGGCAAGAACCACGAGCGTTGCTGCCGATGACTCTGCTCACGCTGCTGATTGTCTGGCGGCACCGGGGCAATCTACGCGACCTGTTTGCCGGGCGCGAACGGCATTTTTGAATCGCCTGAATGAATCCGCCTCACGTCGCCGGTTTAAATCCTTGAACCTACAAACCCTGCAACTGCTCCATCGGCCAGCGAGCCTGAACGCTGATGCTCAGATCTTCCTTCTGCCCCGCCAATAAACGCTGGCATCCGGCAAAAGCGATCATCGCGCCGTTGTCAGTGCAAAACTCAGGGCGCGCATAGAAAACATTGCCCTTGAGCTCGCCCAGCATTTTTTCCAGAGACGCGCGCAGGGACTTGTTGGCGCTTACGCCGCCCGCAATCACCAAACGCTTCATGCCGGTCTGCTTCAGTGCCCGCTTGCACTTGATGGTCAAAGTCTCCACCACTGCCTGCTGGAAGGCCAGCGAGATGTCGCAACGAGTCTGCTCGCTGTCGTCTCCGACACTTTGGCACTGCTGCCAGGTCGTCAGCGTGGAGGTTTTCAGGCCACTGAAGCTGAAGTCCAGCCCCGGGCGATCCGTCATTGGACGCGGAAAGACAAAACGCCCGGCCACACCTTTGGTCGCCAGTGCCGCAATTTCAGGTCCGCCTGGATACTGCAGGCCCATCATCTTTGCCGTTTTGTCGAAGGCTTCGCCCGCAGCGTCGTCCAGCGTCTCGCCCAGCAACTCATACAGGCCAATGCCATCAACCCGAACCAGTTGCGTGTGACCACCGGACACCAACAAAGCGACGAACGGAAACTCCGGCGGTTGCGCTTCCAGCATCGGGGCCAGCAAGTGACCTTCCATGTGGTGAACACCCAGCGCCGGAATATCCCACGCGAACGCCAGCGCCTGAGCACACGAGGCGCCGACCAGCAAAGCGCCTACAAGGCCCGGCCCTGCTGTGTATGCGATAGCATCGATGTCTGTAGCGACAACGCCCGCGTCGGCTATAACCTGACGAATCAAAGGCAACATGCGCTTGACGTGATCACGCGAAGCAAGCTCCGGCACCACACCGCCATAAGCACGATGCAGGTCGATTTGACTGAACAATGCGTCGGCCAGCAGCCCGCGCTCACTGTCATAGAGCGCGACGCCGGTTTCGTCGCAAGAGGTTTCTAATCCCAGTACTAGCATGGGTTTGCGCCTTGTTTAGGCTGAATTCGAAGGCGCGCATAATAGTCGCCGCCCGGTGCCCCGACCAGCGGTTTTCGATCAGAGGCTTTGCATTCCTCTCAATGAGGGGTTAACATCCGCAACCCTTAAAAACCGACGTACTTATGTGCAGTCTTTGCACGAGACGTTGACCCCGGTAATGAATGAAGGTAGCTCTGGATGCCAGCCGTCAAAGTTAAAGAGAACGAACCCTTCGACGTAGCTCTGCGTCGTTTCAAGCGCTCCTGCGAAAAAGCCGGTGTTCTGGCTGAAGTTCGTAGCCGCGAATTTTACGAGAAGCCTACTTCTGAGCGTAAGCGTAAAGCAGCAGCCGCTGTTAAGCGTCACGCCAAGAAAGTACAGCGCGAACAGCGCCGCGCCGTTCGTCTGTATTAATTTACAGACGTCTGTCGCAAGCTTCTGCAATGCCCGGCCCCAAAGCCGGGCTAGCGGCAGTTAAGGCACCGCATAAGCTACATCGAAGAAGCACACAGGTCGCACACGCGTACCTCACACTTCCTCAAAGCACGTCCCGCCTGAGATTCAGGCCACGTTGATCACGTCGTTATGACGAATGCATCAAGGTGAATGACGAGTATGCCTTGATGATCTTCGCAAGAAGCTCAGCCAAGGCAGCGTCGCCCTCGACACGCTGAGCACAACGAATCCGTAACCGGTATTCGGTTTGCTACAAACAGCAACATGCTTAAAAGCCGCCACTGCCTGATTTCTGCTGCCTGATGTTAACAGCGGGTCACGGGTAGATTGCTGGCAGCTACCATTCCAGATAATGATGAGCAGCCGCGCTCAAGTCAGGCTGTGCATGCCCTTGCGGCATTACAGAAAGACCTGAAGCAGCCGTTACATCCTGGATTCGCCACGAGCCTCATGGCGGAACGCTTGATATGAGAACGATATGGCCGGGCTGATTCCCCAAGGCTTCATTGACGACCTCCTGAACCGCACCGACATTGTCGATGTTGTCAGCTCACGTCTGCAATTGAAGAAAACCGGGAAGAACTTCAGCGCCTGCTGCCCGTTCCACAAGGAAAAGACGCCGTCTTTCAGCGTCAGCCCCGACAAGCAGTTCTACTACTGCTTTGGTTGCGGCGCAGGGGGTAACGCCCTTGGTTTCATCATGGACCACGACAATCTGGACTTCGTCCAGGCCGTCGAAGACCTGGCGAAATCAGCGGGCATGGAAGTTCCCAGAGAACAAGGTACTAAAGGGCAAAAGCCCCGCCAGCCTGTGGACTCGCCGCTTTACCCGCTGCTGACAGCCGCCGCCGAGTATTACCGCCTTGCGCTGAAGAATCATCCATCGCGCAGAGCCGCAGTGGAATACCTGAAAGGTCGCGGCCTTTCCGGTGAAATTGCTCGTGACTTCGGCCTTGGCTTTGCCCCGCCCGGCTGGGACAACCTGCACAAGCACTTGAGCAGCGATACGCTTCAACAGAAAGCCATGATTGATGCAGGCCTGTTGATCGAGAACGCCGAAACCGGCAAGCGCTACGACCGCTTCCGCGACCGGGTGATGTTTCCGATCCGCGACAGTCGCGGCCGGGTCATCGCTTTTGGCGGACGGGTATTGGGTGACGACAAGCCCAAATACCTGAACTCGCCGGAAACACCTGTATTCCATAAGGGCCAAGAGCTTTACGGCCTGTTCGAAGCACGCAAATTCAATCGCAACCTCGATGAAATCATTGTGGTCGAAGGCTACATGGACGTCATCGCCCTCGCCCAGCAAGGCTTGCGCAATGCCGTTGCAACACTGGGCACCGCGACCAGCGAAGAACACTTGAAGCGGCTGTTCCGGGTTGTACCCAACGTCCTGTTCTGCTTTGACGGCGACCAGGCGGGTCGCAATGCCGCATGGCGCGCACTGGAGGCAACGCTTTCCAGCCTGCAGGACGGACGCCGCGCACGATTTCTGTTTCTGCCCGAAGGCGAAGACCCGGACACTCTGGTTCGCGCTGAAGGCACCGACGCGTTCAAAGCCCGTATTCATCAGCATGCGCAGCCGCTGGCCGACTACTTCTTCGAACAGCTGACCAAAGAAGCAGACCCACGCTCCCTTGAGGGCAAGGCCCACATGGCCACCCTGGCAGCACCGCTGATCGACAAAGTGCCCGGCGCCAACCTGCGCACGCTCATGCGTCAACGACTGACGCAGATAACCGGCCTGAGCAACGAAAACGTCAGCCAACTGGTGCAGAACGCACCGGCGGAGGCGCCCCCGAGTTACGACCCGGGCTTCGATTACGACGCGATGCCCGACTATGCTGATTACCAGCCACAGGTCGGATACGAAGCCCTTCAGCAAGAATGGACGCCGAAAAAATCCGGCGGCCAGGGCCAGAAAAAGTGGGAAAAGAAGCCGTGGGACAAAAAAGGTAAGCGTGGAGATGACGAACCACGTGCCCCGCGGACGCCGACGACCGTCGAACCACCAACGTTGACGGCATTGAGAACACTTCTGCATCACCCGGAGCTGGCCGAGAAAGTCGAAGATGCCAGCCACCTGGCGGCAGAAGATCATATTTATGCGCAGCTACTGGTCGCTTTGCTCGAAGCCTTGCAAAAAAACCCGAAGCTGCGCTCGCTGCAACTGATCGCCCGCTGGCACGGCACAGAACAAGGCCGATTGCTGCGAGCATTAGCGGAAAAGGAATGGTTGATCTCGGCCGATAACCTTGAACAACAGTTTTTCGACACTATAACTAGGTTATCCGCCCGCCAACGCGAGCGAAGCCTGGAGCAATTAATCAGGAAGGAACGCCAGTCAGGCCTGGACGCGGAGGAAAAACTTCTGCTGCTCAAGCTGTTAAATCGGAATGTTCCTGCACAAACCCCGACCTCAACTGGCGCGTGAGGTCATAGCTCGGGTATAATCCCCGGCTTGTTTTTTGCCCGCCAAGACCTTCAGTGGATAGGGTGTTATGTCCGGAAAAGCGCAACAGCAGTCTCGTATCAAAGAGTTGATCACCCTGGGTCGTGAGCAGAAGTATCTGACTTACGCAGAGGTCAACGACCACCTGCCTGAGGATATTTCAGATCCCGAGCAGGTGGAAGACATCATCCGCATGATTAATGACATGGGGATCCCGGTACACGAGAGTGCCCCGGATGCGGACGCCCTGATGCTGGCCGACGCCGATACCGATGAGGCAGCCGCAGAAGAAGCGGCAGCAGCGTTGGCAGCGGTTGAGACCGACATTGGTCGCACCACTGACCCTGTGCGCATGTATATGCGTGAAATGGGTACGGTCGAGCTTCTGACACGTGAAGGCGAAATCGAAATCGCCAAACGTATCGAAGAAGGCATTCGTGAAGTGATGGGCGCAATTGCGCACTTCCCTGGCACGGTTGACCACATTCTCTCCGAGTACACCCGTGTCACGACGGAAGGCGGTCGCCTGTCCGACGTGCTGAGCGGCTACATCGACCCGGATGACGGCATTGCGCCGCCAGCTGAAGTCCCGCCGCCTGTCGACCCGAAAACAGCCAAGGCTGCCGAAGGCGATGACGACGAGGAAGAGAAGGACGAGTCCTCTGACGACGAAGAAGAAGTCGAAAGCGGTCCCGATCCGATCATTGCCCAGCAGCGTTTCGGTGCGGTTTCCGATCAAATGGAAATCACCCGCAAAGCCCTGAAAAAGCACGGCCGTGACAGCAAGCAAGCGATTGCCGAACTGGTTGCACTGGCTGAGCTGTTCATGCCGATCAAACTGGTTCCTAAACAGTTTGAAGGTCTGGTTGAACGCGTTCGTAGCGCACTTGAGCGCCTGCGTGCTCAGGAACGCGCCATCATGCAGCTGTGCGTACGTGATGCACGTATGCCGCGCGCCGATTTCCTTCGCCAGTTCCCAGGCAACGAAGTCGACGAAAGCTGGACGGATGCGCTGGCTAAAGGCAAAAGCAAATACGCTGAAGCCATTGGCCGCCTGCAGCCTGATATCCAGCGTTGCCAGCAGAAGCTGACCGCGCTGCAGACCGAAACCGGTCTGACCATTGCTGAAATCAAGGACATCAACCGTCGCATGTCGATCGGCGAGGCCAAGGCCCGTCGCGCGAAGAAAGAGATGGTTGAAGCGAACCTGCGTCTGGTGATCTCGATCGCCAAGAAGTACACCAACCGTGGCCTGCAATTCCTCGACCTGATCCAGGAAGGCAACATCGGCTTGATGAAGGCGGTGGACAAGTTCGAATACCGTCGTGGTTACAAGTTCTCGACGTACGCCACATGGTGGATCCGTCAGGCCATCACTCGCTCGATCGCCGACCAGGCACGCACCATCCGTATTCCGGTGCACATGATCGAGACGATCAACAAACTCAACCGTATTTCCCGGCAGATGTTGCAGGAAATGGGTCGCGAGCCGACCCCGGAAGAGTTGGGCGAACGCATGGAAATGCCTGAGGATAAAATCCGCAAGGTATTGAAGATCGCTAAAGAGCCGATCTCCATGGAAACCCCGATCGGTGATGACGAAGATTCGCACCTGGGTGACTTCATCGAAGACTCGACCATGCAGTCGCCAATCGATGTCGCTACCGTCGAAAGCTTGAAAGAAGCAACTCGCGAAGTTCTGTCGGGCCTTACCGCCCGTGAAGCCAAGGTTCTGCGTATGCGCTTCGGTATTGATATGAATACCGACCACACGCTGGAAGAAGTGGGCAAACAGTTCGACGTGACTCGTGAGCGTATTCGTCAGATTGAGGCGAAGGCTCTGCGTAAGTTGCGCCACCCGACAAGAAGCGAGCACTTGCGCTCGTTCCTTGACGAGTAAGCGAGCAAAGCTGCACACAAAACCCCCGGCCCTGCCGGGGGTTTTGCATTATGGGTCGCAAATTTTCAACTTGGAGCGACGGTTTTCTCACTACGGCTACACTCTTCGGAGTGCCATCACGCCATCATGAGGCTGCCATGTTACAACTGTCGGCCATTATTCTGACGTACGCTCTAGGTTCTACAGCGGCTGCCGCGAACACGGAAGACCTTTCTACCCTTTACTCCGGGGTAATCTCGGTTTCGCAATTCATGAGCGTTAGCTCGCTCCCTGGACCTACGGCCCTTTATGCGACGTCATCCATGCCGTCGGCCAGTGCAAACCCAACGAGCATCAACACCCCCTCTACAGCATCTGAATCCGGATCAGAGCTGATGCCACGCACCAGCGGCACATCCCTCAAGGAAAGCTTCCTGCTATACGGCCTGCCGGGGCTTTTACTGCTTTCAACTGTCTTGATCATCGTGATTCGTGTGAACCGTCAACTGAGCTCGGAAATCACCCGAAGGATGGAGCTGGAGCAACAACTCCGAAGTAGCGAGTATCACTACCGCGGGATGGTCGAGAGCCTGTCGGCAATTGCCTGGGAGGCCAACCCGGAAGATTATTGCTACAACTACGTCTCACCTCAGGCTGAGAGCCTGCTGGGCTACCCGCTTCATCAATGGAAGGAACCGGGGTTCTGGCAGAGCATCGTGCACCCTCAGGACTTGCAGAAGACTGAAGCGCTGTGCAGAGAAGCCGCTAGCAGCGGCAACGATCACAGTGTCGACTACCGCGTCATCAGTGCTGACGGCCGAACACTCTGGATACGCGACATCGTCAGTTTGATAAAGCAGGGTCGTAAGTCCGTCATGCGCGGGCTGATGATCGACATCAGCGAAACCAAGCAAACCGAAGAAGCCCTGCGACTTTCCGAAGGTAAATTCGCCTCGGTATTCGCTCAGTGCCCGGACATTTTGGTGATTGCCAGCCTGGTGGACGGCGCCGTTCTGGAAGCCAATACCGCATTTGTCGACCAAATAGGCTTCCCCGTGGCTGACATCATTGGGCGGACACCCACCGAACTCGACATCTGGGGCATTCCAGGCATAGGCCCCGGGATACTGGAACGACTACAGAAAGGCAGCATCCGCAACCTTGAGATGCCCTTTCGGCGCAAAGACGGCCGCATGTTTTCCGGGCTGGTTTCCGCCGAACCTTTTGACCTGGACTCCACGCCAGCGGTAGTCGTTGTCGTGCGGGATATCACCCAGCTCAAACAGGCCCAGCAAGAACTTCAGATGTCTGAAGAGAAGTTCGCCAAATCATTCCACTCCTCCCCGGACGGCCTGCTGATTACTCGTCAGCGCGATGGGATGCTGGTCGAGGTCAACGAAGGGTTCAGCCGCATCACCGGTCACGAAAGCTCGACTTCACTGGATCAGTCCGTCATCGATCTTGGAATCTGGGCGAATCTGGACGAGCGTAGCAAGCTGCTGGAGCAGTTGAACCGCGAAGGTTTCGTCCGTGATTTTCGTAGTCACATCAGGCACAAGGATGGTCAGATTCGGCTGTGTGAAATCTCGTCACGGCCACTGCTAATCGGCGGCGAAGCGTGCATGCTGACCATCGCCCGGGACATCACCGAGCGTCATCAGATGCAGGAAAAGCTGCAACTGGCTGCCACTGTCTTCGAGAGCACTGCGGAGGGCGTGTTAATCACCGATACCCGACAGCGAATAAACGCGGTCAATCGGGCCTTCAGCGAAATTACCGGCTATAGCGAGCAGGAAGCGCTTGGTCAAACACCGAGCCTGATGGCTTCAGGTCTGCATGACAGCGCGTTCTATGCAGCCATGTGGTACCAGTTGACCGCTGAAGGACATTGGCAGGGAGAAATCACAAACCGCCGAAAAAACGGGGAGGTCTACCCAAGCTGGCTGACGATTAGTGCGGTCCGAAACAGGGAACAGTTCATCACTCACTTCGTCGCAGTCTTCGCCGACATTTCTAGCCTAAAACATGCTCAGGCACGCCTGGACTATCAGGCTCATCACGATCCGCTGACCGGACTGCCCAATCGCACGCTGTTCGAAAACCGCCTGCAAGCGGCCTTGCTGCACAGCATGGAATCCAACAGCCTTGGCGCGGTGCTGTTCCTTGACCTTGATCGCTTCAAGCACATCAACGACAGCCTCGGACACCCCGTGGGCGACCTGCTGCTCAAGGGCATCGCACAACGCCTCAAAGAAACCCTGCGCGACATCGACACCGTGGCGCGCCTGGGCGGAGACGAGTTCATCATCCTGCTGCCGGGCCTGCTGCACCCGAGCGACGCCGAAACCATCGCCGCCAAGCTACTGGCCTGTTTCACCGCACCGTTTCAGGCCGGGGAACATGAGTTCTTCATGAGCGCCAGCATCGGCAGCTGCCTGTTCCCTACCGACGGTCACGACGTGGCTACCGTGGTGAAGAATGCTGACGCCGCCATGTACCGCTCAAAAGCCAAAGGTCGCAACCGCGTTGAAAGCTATACCCAGGATCTGACCTCACAGGCCAGCGCCCGCATCGCGCTCGAACATGAACTGCGCCGAGCCATCGAGCGTAATGAGTTCAGCCTTTGCTATCAGCCGAAAATCAGCCTGCTCAGCCAACAGCTGGTTGGCGCAGAAGCCCTGCTTCGCTGGACACATCCCACTTTTGGCGAAGTACCACCTGAGCATTTCATTCCGTTGGCTGAAGAGAATGGCATGATTCTGCAGATCGGCGATTGGGTGCTGGAACGCGCCTGCCTGCAACTGTACGAGTGGAACAAGCTTTACACCCCTTTCGGAGCGCTCTCAGTAAACCTGGCGGGCGCACAGTTACGTCAGCCCAATCTACTGGCCCGGATCGAACAGCTGCTCTCTGACCACAACCTTGCCCCCGACTGCCTGCAACTGGAGATCACCGAAAACTTCATCATGAGCCAGGCGGAAGAAGCCCTCGCTGTCCTGCACAAACTCAAAACCCTCGGCGTACAACTGGCCATTGATGACTTCGGCACAGGCTACTCATCCCTGAGCTACCTGAAACGCTTGCCACTGGACATCCTGAAAATCGACCAGTCGTTCGTTCGCAGCCTGCCCGATGATCCACACGACGTCGCCATCGTCCGCGCCATCATCGCCCTGGGCCGCAGCATGCAATTGACCGTCATCGCCGAAGGCGTAGAGAACAACGAACAACAGCAATTCCTCGCCAACGAAGGCTGCGAACAGATCCAGGGCTACATCGTCAGCCTCCCTCTCCCACCCAATGAATTCAGCTCGAAATTTCTTCGTACGACTCTTTCGGACTTTTCGGATAGCACAGCATCGAAACCGCCGTTATAATCCGCGGCCTACTGAGGGCCTATAGCTCAGTTGGTTAGAGCAGGGGACTCATAATCCCTTGGTCCACGGTTCGAGTCCGTGTGGGCCCACCAAATTAAAAAGCCGCGCTAATGCGCGGCTTTTTTTGTTTTGGGTTGAATACTTTCATGCGTTCGAAACGCTGGAAAGGTCCTGAATAGGGGCATCGGTCCCTTTTAAGGGCCGATACATTTGACATGCCAGCCCTTCCCCTAAACGATGCGCTCTTCGCGAAAAATCACCGGAAGTACCGGCTGCTCAATCCGAGGCTAAAAAGCAGCTGAAGATCACTCAAAGGATTTGAAAAAATGATTGAGATCGAAGAAGATAGCGGCAACGTCTACGCTGACCTCGGCCAGGATGACGCCAAGGAGATGCTGGTCAAGGCTCAGCTAGCGTCGAAGATCGGCGGCATCATCAAAGCTCGCCATCTGACTCAGCTCGAAGCAGCTGAAATCCTGGGCATGCCTCAGCCCAAAGTGTCCGAAATGCTGCGCGGGAAATTCAGAGGAATCAGCGAGACCAAGATGATCGACTGCCTTTCTCGACTTGGGCGTGACGTTCAGATAGTCGTCAAGACAGCGCCTCGTTCGCGTCATGGTGTGGGACGTGTTGAAGTTGTGTTTGCTTGATCGGGCGTTAAGTTACGACGACACTGCCAAGCAAATGAAGGCAGCCCTGTGCAGACTGTGTGAAAACCCTCAGACAAAAACAAACTGCGCGCGCTCACGTGAAATCTTTAAAAGCTTGTGTGGGTCACAGACCTCAAACTCACGTAGGAGCGCGGTTTTTTGAGCGTTTTTTAGCCAGCTAATTGGCTCGTGAGGTTTTCACACAGCCTGTGTGGGAGCGAATTCATTCGCGAAGGGGTCGGTGCATCCGATAAAGAACTGTCGCCCGTGATGCCGCATTCGCGAATGAATTCGCTCCCACAGGTATACCGCGCTTGCAGTTTCGTAGCCTCAATCCACCACCACATGCGGCAAGAACCGGCTGCTGTCCTTGGTGATCAGGCTGTCGTCTTCCCGAATGCCAATCCCTGAAGCCACATCGCCCACGACCCATGAACCAATGAGTGTGTAGCTGTCGCCGAAACGTGGCAGCGGGGCGAATTGCTGCAGGATGTAGGGGGCGTCGTTGTAGGGGCCGTCTTCGAAAATGACTTCGTCACCAGGGGTGCGGATTTCGATGTTTGCTCCTTCGCGGGAGAAGTAGGGTTTGCGGACCCAGCCTTTAGGGACAGGCGCTCGCGGGTCTTTGTCGACGAAGGTCGGCAGCAGGTTCGGATGGCCTTCGTTGAATTTCCAGAGCAGCGGCAGAATGCCTTTGTTGGAGATGATGGACTTCCACGCAGGCTCGATGAATTGCGTGTCGCATTGCGGGACTGCCTGCCCATGAGGCTCGTGGAACACGTGTTCCCAGGCATGCAGTTTGAAAATACGCTCGATCCAGCGGCCTTCAAGGTCGACGAAGCGGCCTTGGGAGTTGAGGCCGATGTCTTCGATGTCGATGTGCCGGGTTTCGATGCCGACGTGTTCCGCCATCTTGCGCAGGAACTCAGTGGTGCCTCGGTCTTCTGCTGAACCTGACATGGCGGAGAAGTAGAACGGCCCGCCCTCTCTGATGGCTGCGAAAGCCCGGACCAGATCTTCTGCCAGCGAATTGAACTGCGAGGCATGTGCAGGCAAGACGCCTCGGGCAATTTGCTCTTCCAGCCAGATGAGCTGGAATGCGCCAGCCTCATAGGCAGAAGTTGGCGTGTCCATATTGCCTTCCAGCAGCTTAGCCGGATTCACGCCGTCATAACTGAAGTCGAAGCGCCCGTACAAATGTGGGTGCCCTTCCTTCCAGGACGTCCGGACCAAATCGAAGAACGCTGGCGGGATGGCCAGTTCAGTCAGCAACTCCTCGCTTTCCACCACCCGCTCGACGGCATCCATACACATGGCATGAAGCTCCTGAGTCGGAGCCTCGATGTCGCGGGTGATCTGAGCTTCGGAGAACTGGTAGTAAGCGCGCTCATCCCAATAGCGCTCACCGTCGATGGTGTGGAAATCGAATCCCTCACGCTCGGCGGTTTCGCGCCAGTCAGGACGCTCTTCGATACTGATCTTTTTCATGACTGGCGCTCCCGTTAGCCGCCGAAACCGCTGCTTTTGCCGCCCCAGCCGCTACGAGCCGTTGCCTGGCTGCCAAACCCGCCACGGGAAACCGACGACGAAACAGAAGCGTTACGGCCCAGTGTGCTCTTGGTGTAGGTACCGGTTGAGCTGGTGCGCGCCTGGGTAGAATTGCCGAAGGTCTTGCCGCGCTCAATCTGACGCGACAGCGTCGAGGACTGATAGCCGCCGCGCGAGTCGCGCTCCTGATAAACCGGTTGGGAATAGTAACGACCGCCGCCGCCACTGAACCCGTTGATCATGTTGCTGACCAACATGCCCATCAGAAACCCGTTGACGCCGGAGCTGGCGAAGCCTGAGCCCCCCGACTGGTTCGCCTGAGCCTTGGCAGCCTCGACCTGATCCTTGGGCAGCTCACCGGAAATCTCCAGCTGAAAGCCGCCCAGCTTGGGCGTGAATTTGCCGTCGGAATTCTGCTGGCAGTAATCAGGGACAAAATCCGCTTCACAGGCGGCCGCATTGTCGTACGTTGGCGCGATACGGCGGTGATCCGCCAAGGCCGTCATGTAGGCATCCGAGCACACATCGACGGGAACCTTCTGGTCCACGCAGGCTTGCACAGTCGGATACGTTTGCTGGGCCGTAACTTCCACAGTATCGGACTTGCTGCACGCACTGATTGCCAGCGGCAAGGTGCTGGCCAGGACCAGCTTCAAAGAACTACGTCTCATCGAATACTCCTTTCGATCACAGGCAATCAGGTCGACGGCGTCATGCAGGCCGAATTGAGGAAGCCAACACTGATCGAAACGCTGGCCGCGTAAATGGCAGCGGCCAGTTCGCCACGGGTGATGCGAGCCGAGAGGTCTTTGAGAACAAAATTGGTCGCGGTGAACGCCAACAATTGCACGACGGCTGCGATGAGCGCCCAGATCACAACGTCCAGCACACTGATGCTGTAAGTAATCACGTTACTAGCAGGCAGGGCGAAACCAATCAACGCACCGCCCAGCGCAATAGCTGCAGCGACATTGCCTTCACGAATCTGCACGAACTCTTTGTGCGGCGTCAGACGTGTGTAGGCCATCTGGAACAGAGCGAACAAGCCACCCGCCACAATGATGTAGATAATGAAGCTCAGCACGGATTGAAAACTGAGGGACAAACTAAGCGCATCAAGCATTTTTACTTCCTTTTAGAGGACGGTGAAATCAGTGGATTGCAGCGTGACGCCAACCGAGGTTGTGAGCGAGACCACGCCCTCTTCATCCTCTTCGACAGACAGCAGCAAAAACTCGCGTCGATCAATCAAGCCCGTGTCGCGGGCGTACAGCATACTCAAATGCTCGATACGGTAGCTGCCATCCGGGTTGGCAACATGTTCAGTCATCGGCGTCAGCTCAGTCTGTCCTTGTTCAGTACCCCACTGGCGCTCGTACTCCCAGCCGTCATGCTCATACACTGGCAAACCGATTTTCGATTCAGGGCCCACCAGACGCTTCAATTCAGACTCGCTGTTGATGGTCACGACACTGCTGTAGCCGAACAGGATAACGTCCTGAACGTCTTCAGCCGCAGGGCCATTCATCATGACCTGCATCCAGTAGTCTTCATCTTCGAAATAGAAGCGCACCAGCCGGATGGACTGTCCGAGGTCAACATGGCCCACAGACCAGACCACCTCTTCGTTGGGTACGACCAGTTCCGAATGCCCATCAAGCAGCAGCTTGAGGGAGTCATCAAGATCCAGCATGCGCCCGGTTCCCAGGCCAAACGGCGCGAGCAACGCAGCGCCATTCAATGGCGCGGTCGCGGCGGATGGCTTTGGCGGTGCCAGGCCCAAAGCTCGTTTGATCCAACTCATAATGCGTTTCCTTTCATTGACGCCGGAGCGATGCTCAGCGCGAAATTGCTCAAACTGATGGTTTTTCCACCAGCCCTTTTGCGTGCATCAGCCAGGCCACGACAATACCTGCAAGCGCGCCCGCAATGTGTGATTCAAACGAGACGCCCGGCACCGGTATAAAGCCCAGGACCAGTCCGCTGTAACCCACTAACGTGATCAATGCGACGGCGAAGCTGACCAGACTGCGCTGAAACCACGCGCGCGCCAACAGATAAGCCCACAACCCAAAGATCAATCCGCTGGCCCCGACATGAATCGTCGGCCGACCCACCATCCAGACCAACAGGCCGCCTAACAGCGTTACCAGCAAAACCACACGAACATAACGCTGCAAGCCTTCAGTTGCCACCAACCAGCTCAGCACGATAAAGGGCAGCAGATTACTCAGCAAATGACGAACAGAGCCGTGCAGAAAAGGGGAAAAAATAATGCCTTGCAGCCCCGACCAGGTCCTGGGAACCAGACCATGATTCAGCAGGCTGTTTGCGGTCAGCGAGTTAATCACCTGAACTGCAATCATCACAGCGGCAAGGCCAAGAATAACCCGTAGCCCGTTTCCGACATTCATGTAGGCACCGTTCGAATCAGACGAAGGCTATCGAGAAAAGCAAACAGAAAAAAGGGGCAAACGGGTATCCGCCTGCCCCTCTTTCAACGATGTTACTGACCCGCGTTGCCGCCTTGGTTCTGCGCCTTGAGGCGAGCCAGCACGTCAGCAGCGCCACCGGTTTTCGCACCGATACCAGCGTCTTGCAGACGACGCTCCAGATCACCGCCATTAGCGGCGTCCGCGAGTTCTTCTGCGGCTTCCAGCTTGGCATCCTGCTCGTCCTGACGCTGCTTGATGCGCGCCAGCGAACCCACTGCAGTTTCCAGACGACCATTGGCACCGCCCGTGGCTGCCGCGGCGTTGATCTGCGCTTTCTGCACGCTGTCACGCGCCTTGGCCATGTCGGCTTGCTGACGCAGGCCTTTGATCTGGCTTTCGGCCTTGGTGACCTGAGCCGTCAACTTGGTGACCTGAATGCCGAACTGGTCAGCTGCGGCTTTTTCCTGATCGCGCAGTGCAGTCAGTTCGGAAACCTTTTCCGCACATTCCAGAGCCAGGCCTTCTTCGCCCTTGTTCATGGCGGCGATGGCTTTCTGTTCCCAGTTGGCGATGTTCTTGTCGTGTTCATCCACACGCTGTACGGACAGCTTGTGTTTGGCTTTGATCTGGATCAGTTGATTGCGAGCGGCGAGCATAGAGGCATCGGCGTCACGGATTTCCTGGTCCAGAATTCGGAGTGCCTGAGCGTCGACGATTGCCTCACCGACCTCGGAGGCGCCGCCACGCATAGCGGTAACCATTTTCTTCCAAAGGCTCATTGATTTGTCTCCCGATTACTGTGAGTCAACTGTTAAAAAATCTTCGTAGGCATCAGCGGCGCGGATCACGTTGTCTGCCAGGGTAAACACTTCCTGGACAATGACGGTCAGTGAAGAAGCCGCGCTCAGCGCGCCAAACATGCTGTAAACGGTCTCGCCGTTCGGCATGGTTTCGATACCGATGGACGACAGCGGGAAGATGTCCCGGCTGCGCAAAACGGTGTCGTTGAAAGCCGCGACGTCTTTTACCTGGGAGGCGTAAACCAGTACGCAATCCACAAGAATCTGATCGCCAGCAATCGCAATGATGATCGGCAGGCCGCCGAAGTTGTTCATCGTCACGCTCAAGCTTGGCTCGGCCCCCTGAACCAGCGTCAACTCGACTTCATTACTCTTTACCACGTCCAGTTCAGCGAGCGCCGAGTGCAGCGTGTCGATGGTCCAGTTGGTATTTTCGCTCATGAATTCCTCCAGTTTGATGCGGTTACCCAAATAGGGCTGGCGTAACACTTTTTCGACGTTTCTCAAGACTTCAGCGTTTTCAGGAAGCACATACAGCTCTCTTTTAACGTACCCGGCCGCCGTCAGCCGTGCACGCATTTCACGCATGTAGTCGGTTGAAGTTTTTCGAGCCATCCAAGCGCCTTCCGGGACATCACATGTGATAGGTCAGCAAGCTACGCTCAAAAAAACTGATACGCAATACCTCACATGTGATGAAACATTTCATTGCGGCTGTGGCTTACTGACGCCATCCCGCGTCTCCTCCGGGATCGATTCTCAAACCGCGCGGTCTTTTACGCATGACGAATTCCCGCTCTCTCCGTTTGCCTTTCTGGCTGCGTCGCGTTTTGCGACCTTTGCTGGATCCTTATCGCCGCTTCCGCCACGCACGCCTGATCCACGCGGCGCGAATTGCGGTCGGGTTGCTGGTGACGATTCTGTTGACCACAGGGCTCAACCTGCCTCACGGCGAGTGGGCATCGGTGACGATGCTGATCGTGATTGGCGGCTTGCAGCATCATGGCAATATCCGCAAAAAATCAGTCGAACGAGCCTACGGAACGTTAATTGGCGCGGGGCTTGGATTGCTGGTCGTTGTGCAGCAAGGCTATCTGGAGATACCGCTGCTGACCTACGCCATGATGTCGGTGATGTGCGGATTCTTTGCGTATCACGCGATCGGTAAAGGCGGTTATACCGCTCTGCTATCGGCTATTACCCTGTTCATCGTCGCAGGCCATGGCTACAACCCGATCAGCGATGGCTTGTGGCGCACGGTCGACATCCTGATCGGTATCGCACTGGCGCTGGCGTTCTCTTTCGCCCTGCCGCTTTATGCGGTCTTCTCCTGGCGCTACAACCTGGCCAGCGGCTTGCGTGACTGCGCCAAGGTCTATGGCCGAATCATCCACGGCCAGCCGGTAGCGGCTGATGAGCATTTGAAGTTAGTGGCTCGCCTGAACAGCACGATGCTGCAATTGCGCTCGCTGTTGCCGTCGGTGTCCAAGGAAGTGCGAATTTCCATGGTCGAACTGGATGCCATTCAAGGCCACTTCCGTATGTGCCTGAGCACGCTGGAGATCCTCGCCAATATACGGCCTGATGATCTTGATCAAGCGGCCGGCCCTGAGTGGCGCGCACGTCTGGACACGGAGTTTCGTCAAACCCGCCGCCAGTTGATCGCCATGGCGCGCGCTCTGCAGACAGGCGCTACCGAGCGCCTGCAGCGTACCTCCGAAACCAGTCTGCCAGACATGGGTTACCCGATACCGGTGCAACTGACCGGATATCACCTGTTGATGCTGCAACTGGCGAGCAACATCGACGGCCTGCAGCAAAGGCTGGCAAAGACATCCAGACGCTGGAAAATTTGAGCATGAAGCAGTTGCTTGAATGGCTGCTTCGTTTTTCGACCTGCCCTTTGGGCCCCCTAGTCAAATCTTCGTCATAGCGCTGTCACAAAGGGAAGATAGCTTCATCTGCAAAAACATCCTGATCGCGACCGAAAACGCTTTTAAAAGCGACACAACGGACAAGATTCTGGCTTCATCAGCCTCACAGATGACATATCTTTAAAACTGCTATAGCTTGCCCAAACGCACATTGCTATCAGCGACAAAACAAAGAGGAAGTCCACACTTCCCGAATTTCAAAGGGGCAAATTACCGGCCCCTTTTTCTATACCTTCTTTGCACATGTTTATGTGAAGGCTGCCGCCTAATCACTCTTTGAAGTACACGAAAATGATCGAACCCGAACGGATCGTCACTCTCTCCCGGGAAGTGGAAGCGTTAGCGAATCGAGGTGTCAGCGACATACAGATGATCACGCGGCAAACCCGATTATTGGCGATCAACGCGCTGATTGAAGCGGCGCATGCGGGTAAAGCCGGCCTGGGTTTCTCGGTGGTGGCAGAGGAGGTCAAAGACATTTCCGAACGGATTTCGAAAATCGCCAGTGGCCTGACCCAGGATTTGCAGGCATCAGTCAACGAGCTGACCGACCTGGGCCGTGGGATGTGCTTCGACGTGCGAGGTCAGCGGCTGGCAGATCTGTCGCTGAACATGATCGAGATCATCGACCGCAACCTTTATGAACGCACGTGCGATGTCCGCTGGTGGGCAACCGACGCCTCCCTGGTCGATGCGTTAACCACAACCACGCCGCAAACCAGTGCTCACGCCAGCGGGCGGTTGGGGATCATTCTCGACAGCTACACCGTGTACCTGGACATCTGGGTCGCCGACACCAAAGGGCGCGTCATCGCCTCGGGTCGACCGGACACTTTTGGCAAGGTTATCGGTGCCAACGTGGCCGAGGCGCCATGGTTCAAGCAAGCCGTGCGGCACTCATCCGGCGATCAGTATTTCGCCGGCGAAGTGGCCGTGGAACCGTTGCTTAACGGCTCGCAAACCTGTGCGTTCAGTGCGGCTGTACGCAGCAAAGCTGGAAAGCAGACGCCCGTGATTGGCGTGATCGGGATTTTCTTTGACTGGAAAAATCAGGCGGATTCGATCATCAACGGCGTGCGCTTGAGCGACGAAGAGCGCGCTCGCAGCCGGGTCATGCTGGTGGATGCCAATCACAAGGTCATTGCCAGCTCCGACGCCCAAAGCCACTTGGGCCAAAACGTTGACCTGAAGTTAAAAGCCGGACAAGCCAGCGGTTACAGCGCTCAGGCTAACAACGTCATTCAGGGTTACTCGATGACACCTGGATTCGAAACCTATCCAGGCATGGGCTGGCTGGGTGTGATCGAGCAGCAGCTGCCCGCGATAGAGGGGTAGCGCGGCGTAGATCAAGCTAAATAGTTTGAAATGAATTCCTGTAGGAGCTGCCGAAGGCTGCGATGGATTTATCCTGAAACACCGCATTCGCAGCCTTCGGCAGCTCCTACAGGGACCGTGTTGATGTGTGATTACACTCAATACCCCGCAGCAGCCCCATTACTGCGCGGATCAAACGCGCCTTCGAAAGAGCCATTCGGCAAACGAACCGCCGCTGCCGCATGCCCCATGGTTTCGGTAAAGGGCGCAAGTATCTCGACCTCATGACCGAGCGCTTTCAACTGCTCAATGACCTCAGGTGCGACGCGTGACTCCAGCTTCAACGTATCGCTGCTGTCGCCCCAGGTTCTGCCCAGCAACCAGCGTGGCGCGGTGACAGCCTGTTGCAGTGGCTGGCCGAACACCGCGTATCGGCTGAACACCGCAGCCTGTGTCTGTGGCTGACCATCTCCGCCCATGGTTCCATAGACCAGCGTACGGCCGTCACTCAACCGCGCCGCCGCAGGGTTCAATGTGTGGAACGGCTTCTTGCCGGGTTTCAGCGCCAGCAGGTGATCAGGGTCGAGGCTGAATGAAGCGCCCCGATTCTGCCAGTTCAGGCCGCTTTCCGGCAGCACCACGCCACTGCCAAACTCGTGATAGATACTCTGGATAAACGACACCGCCAAACCACTGCTGTCGATGATGCCCATCCAGATCGTATCGCCCGGTCCCTTACCTTCCCCCCAGAGTGCCGCATGATGTGGATCGATGCGTTCAGCCAAAGCATGCAAGTAGTCAGCTTCAAGACAGGCCTGTGGCTCGATGGTCATGTGCTCGGGATCGGTGATGTGCTCATCGCGCACTGCAAAGGCCAGTTTGGTGGCCTCCACAAGGGTGTGGATATGCTCGGCGCTGTCAGCCGTGCACTGGCTCAGGCCAGCGTGGTCTGCGATGCCAAGGATCAATTGCGACACCAGCCCCTGACTCGGCGGCGGCATGTTGAACACGGTGCCAGCGCTGTGCTGGAGCGCCAAGGCCCGGACACGTTTCGCGCGATAACCGGCCAGGTCGCTACGAGTGACCGGCGCGCCTACCCGCTCCAGATCCATGGCGATGGAGTCCGCCAGCGAGCCGCGGTAGAAACTGTCCAGCCCCTCTTCTGCCAGGGTTCGCAAAGTAGTCGCGAGACGCGTTTGCTTGAACAGACTGCCTGCCAAAGGCGCTTGGCCGTCGTGCAAAAAGGTTTCGGCGAAGCCTGGAATATCCTGTAATTCAGCCTTCTTGCTTGCCGTTGCCATGTGCTGGGACGGCGTCACCGGGATGCCGGATTCCGCATAAAAGATTGCATCGGCCAGCAGTCGAGGCAGCGGCAGACGACCGCCCCTTTCGGTGCTGACCTGCAACGCTTCTTGCCAACCGCCGACAGTACCGGCAACCGTCAGCGCAGCATCAGGGCCTCGAACCGGAATACGCGTCATGCCCGCGTAATGCTCTATGGTCGCGAGGCTCCCGGCAGGGCCGCTGGCATCAATGGCAACCGGATCTCCCTCTGGCGGCACAATCAACCAGAAGCCATCGCCGCCCAAGCTGTTCATGTGTGGATACACCACCGCAATCGTCGCGGCAGCAGCGACCATCGCTTCAATTGCGTTGCCACCCTCACGCAAAACAGCCAGTGCCGATTGCGCAGCCAGGCTATGAGGCGCGACGGCGATGCCACGGGCAGCGAGCGTTGTATTAAGCATTCAGACTCCTTGGTTGACGGGCTGCGGGGCGTTCTTCGCCAGCCAGTTGATGCGCATGCGTTTGAGTACGAAAAAAGCCAGCGCAGCGGTAATGATGTCGAAGCTGATCGCAACGGCAAACACCGGTACCCAGCTGTCGGTGTATTGATGCAGCAAGGCCGCCACCGGACCGCCGAAGATTGAGCCGATGCCTTGGGCCATGTACAGAAAGCCGTAGTTGGTCGTCGCGTTTTTGCTGCCGAAGGTATCCGTCAGCGTCGACGGGAACAGCGAGAAAATCTCACCCCAGCCGAGAAATACCACGCCTGACAGCAACACGAAAAGGACCGGGTTATCGATGGTCAGAAACCACAACGTCATCGCGACGCCTTCAAAGAAGAAAGCGAAGGCCATGGTATTTTCCCGGCCCCAGCGATCTGAGATCCAGCCAAACAAAGGCCGCGTCAGCCCGTTGCAAATACGGTCGATGGTCAACGCCAGTGGCAGGGCCGCCATGCCCATGACCATCACGTTGGTCATGCCGAAGTCCTTGGCGAAACTGGCCATCTGCGAAGTGACCATCAGGCCCGACGTGGACATCATGGTGAACATCGCAAACATCAGCCAGAAGACCGGTGTTTTCAGCATTTGTCGCGGTGCCACATCCGCAACCACTCGGCCCACGATTGGCACCGGCTGTTCGGCGAGTTGCGCGGGCGGTTGCCGCAAGAACTGCGAAGCGACAAACCCGACGATGCCGAGGATCAGGCCGAAGGTCATCAGCGTCGACTCCATGCCGATATCCTTGAGGCTGTTGCTGATCGGGAAGGTCGTGAGCATCGCGCCCATGCCATAACCTGCAGCAACAGCGCCCGCCGCCAGACCACGGCGGTCCGGGAACCAACGAACCATCAAGCCGACGATCCCGACATACACGATGCCGGTCCCCAGACCACCCAGCAGGCCATAACTCAGGTACAGCGAAGTCAGTGAGGTTGCCTGGCTGGCGAGAATCCAACTCAACCCGGACAGTACACATCCCGTGGCGATCAACTTTCGCAGGCCAAAACGATCAATCAACCAGCCCTGGGCGGGTGAAAAGAAGGTCTGAAGGATAATTAATAGCGAGAATGTTATCTGCACCTGAGCCAGAGAAACACCCAGTTTCTGCGTCAACGGACCGGTAAATAAAGTCCATACATATTGCGGACTGGAAATGGCCATCATACAAACCATGCCAATAACCAATTGATACCAGCGCGAACTGAAAGCCCCGACGACTGGCTGCTCTAGCGTAAGCGTCTTGCTGACCATAACGAATCTCACTGTGCAAGTGGGTATACGTGTGTTCAGCAAGCGGCATGCCAATAATATTTAAGCAGTAACAGTAAAAATCTAGAACTTCACAAGTCCAATCTGCGCTAATACAAAACCATCGCCCGCACTTATAAATTCCGAAGCAAAAGTCGAAATACAAGCATTAATGGTTTACGGATTACATTTACACATTACTTATTAACGGCCTTAACCTTACGCCTAACTTTCAGGCTCATCTAACGCTGGCAAGACACAAGGCATCGCTTAACGGACACATCGCCTTTTTTGTTCACTTGGTAGCTCACATTGTGCGCACCAGAATGATTCTGCCTGCTTCGTTTTAGCCCGCACGCCCCCCATCCGCGGCCGCCACAGGTAATATGCCCGCAGCCTTGAAGGAGAGACTCTTTGTCCACCACTCGCCAACCCGTCCTTGATGAAGTCGACCGCCAATTGATCGCAGCCCTGCAGATTAATGCTCGCGAAAGTGTTGCCATGCTTGCCCGGCAACTGGGCATCGCCCGGACCACCGTGACGTCCCGGCTGGCAAGGCTTGAAAGCGCCAAGGTCATCACCGGCTATGGCGTGCGCCTCAGTCAGCGGGTGGTTGACGGGGGGTTGCAGGCCTACGTCGGGATCACCGTGCAACCGCGCTCGGGCAAGGAAGTGCTACGCCGCTTGAGCAGCCTGGCTCAGGTCCAGCAGCTGTGTGCTGTGAGTGGTGAGTTTGATTACGTAGCCTGGCTGCGCACTGATTCGCCGGAGCAACTGGACCAGTTGCTGGATTTGATCGGCAGCGTTGATGGCGTCGAAAAAACTACGACCTCGATCATTCTCAGCAGCAAGATTGATCGCGGGCAGCCGGTTTAGAGCAACGCCCTCCTGTAGGAGCTGCCGAAGGCTGCGATGCATTTATCCTGACACACCGCCATCGCAGCCTTCGGCAGCTCCTACAGAAATGCATTTCAATCCAAAACGGTTTGGGTAGATAAAGGGAAATTGTCTAACTGACCACCAGCATCGTCATATCGCACAAAATCACTCCATAACGACGACACTTTGCGTCTTATTTACGTCCCTGCGCTTGTCTAAACTGTCGCTTTCGCGTGTCAGCTAGGTCAGTCATGAAAAACAGTCGCCACCCCGCAGACGGTAAGAAGCCGATCACTATTTTCGGCCCGGACTTTCCCTTCGCCTTCGATGACTGGATCGAACACCCCGCCGGGCTGGGCAGTATTCCTGCCGAGAATCACGGTCAGGAAGTGGCGATCGTTGGCGCGGGCATCGCGGGTCTGGTGGCGGCCTATGAACTGATGAAGCTGGGTCTGAAGCCTGTCGTCTACGAAGCATCCAAGATGGGGGGCCGTCTGCGATCCCAGGCTTTCGAAGGCACTGAAGGCATCATCGCGGAGTTGGGCGGTATGCGTTTTCCGGTGTCTTCCACGGCGTTCTATCACTACGTCGACAAGCTTGGCCTGGAATCGAAGCCTTTCCCAAACCCGCTGACGGCCGCCTCGGGCAGTACCGTTATCGATCTGGAAGGCGTCACCTATTACGCGCAGAAACTCTCGGATCTCCCCGCGATGTTCCAGGAAGTCGCCGACGCCTGGGCTGATGCGCTGGAAGAAGGTTCGGGTTTCAAGGATATCCAGCAAGCCATCCGCGACCGTGATGTGCCGCGCCTCAAAGAACTGTGGAACACCTTGGTGCCATTGTGGGATGACCGTACGTTCTATGACTTCGTCGCCACCTCCAAAGCGTTCGCCAAACTGTCGTTCTACCACCGTGAAGTCTTCGGGCAGGTCGGCTTCGGCACCGGCGGCTGGGACTCGGACTTCCCCAACTCGATGCTGGAAATCTTCCGCGTGGTCATGACCAACTGCGACGATCACCAGCACCTGATCGTGGGTGGCGTAGAGCAAGTGCCGCTGGGCATCTGGCGCCATGTACCGGAGCGCTGCGCCCACTGGCCGGAAGGCACCAGCCTTGCTTCGCTGCATCACGGCGCGCCACGTACCGGTGTAAAGCGGATTGCCCGCGCCGAAGACGGTCTGCTGGCCGTCACTGATAACTGGGGTGACACCCGCCACTACGCGGCGGTACTGACCACCTGCCAGAGTTGGTTGCTGACCACCCAGATCGAATGCGAAGAATCACTGTTCTCGCAAAAAATGTGGATGGCACTGGACCGTACCCGTTACATGCAATCGTCAAAAACATTCGTGATGGTCGATCGTCCCTTCTGGAAGGACAAAGATCCGGAAACCGGCCGCGACCTGATGAGCATGACCCTCACCGACCGTCTGACCCGCGGCACTTACCTGTTCGAAAACGGTGACGACAAGCCAGGCGTGATCTGCCTGTCTTACTCGTGGATGAGTGATGCGCTGAAGATGCTACCGCAGCCCATCGAAAAACGCGTCAAACTGGCGCTCGATGCGCTGAAGAAGATCTACCCTAAAGTCGACATCGCCGCGCGGATCATCGGAGACCCGATTACCGTTTCCTGGGAATCGGACCCGCACTTCCTTGGCGCTTTCAAAGGTGCATTGCCGGGACATTACCGTTACAACCAGCGGATGTACGCGCACTTCATGCAGCAGGACATGCCTGTCGAACAGCGCGGCATGTTTATCGCGGGAGACGACGTATCCTGGACTCCAGCGTGGGTGGAAGGCGCAGTGCAGACCTCACTGAATGCGGTGTGGGGCATCATGACCCATTTCGGCGGCAAGACCCACGCCGACAACCCAGGCCCCGGTGATGTGTTCCACGAGATTGGTCCCATCGCCCTGACCGATTGAACAAAAGGCTGAACCATGCACATCGCCCTGTACCAATGCCCGCCGCTGCCGCTGGATATCGGCGGCAATCTGCAACGTCTGGATGATCAGGCGCGAGAGGCGGCAGCACTCGGTGCAAAGCTGCTGGTTTGCCCTGAAATGTTTCTCACCGGCTACAACATCGGTGCCGAGGCGGCGCGTACCTTGGCGCAACCCAGCGATGGCTTCGCTGCGGGTGATATCGCGGCGATTGCCAAGGGTTACGACATTGCGATCCTTTATGGATATCCGGAGCTGGGCGCTGACGACCTGATTTACAACTCTGTGCAGTTGATCGACGGCCACGGCAAGACCCTTTGCAACTATCGCAAGACACACCTGTACGGCGACCTGGACAAGGCGATGTTCAGCCCCGGCGAGGACCGTTTTCCGATTGTGGAGTTGAACGGTTGGCGGCTGGGCTTTCTGATCTGCTACGACGTTGAGTTCCCGGAGAACACCCGACGTCTGGCGCTGGAAGGTGCCGAGTTGATTCTGGTGCCAACGGCTAATATGGCCCCTTATGATTTTGTCGCCGAGGTGACCGTTCGTGCCCGGGCCTACGAGAATCAGTGCTACGTGGTTTACGCCAATTATTGCGGCAGCGAGGGCGACATTCATTACTGCGGTCTGAGTAGCCTCTGCGCTCCGGACGGCAGCCGACTGGCCGTGGCTCAACAGGACGAGGTGTTGATCTCGGGCACCCTGGATCGAGAGTTGATGGAGCAGTCGCGGTCGATCAATACCTACTTCAATGATCGACGGCCGGGGTTGTATGTGGGGTTGGGTGAGGATTGAGCGGCAGCTCATGTCAAACACAATATAAATCACTGAATAGATGCAATTTTCATGTGGGAGCGGTGCTTGCCCGCGATAAGGCAGGATGCGATTCACTTTAGATCGCGGTTTCCTTATCGCGGGCAAGCACCGCTCCTATCAAACAAGAAATAACTACCTGATTTGGAATGCATTTTCTGTAGGAGTGAGCTTGCTCGCGATAGCTTCAGCACAGGCAATATATTCATCGACCAACAGATCGAATCGCGAGCAAGCTCACTCCTACAGGTCCCGTGTTTGCTGCGCGACAGCGTGGTGTCAGGGACACCGGGGCATCTCCCACATAGAACCGTGTTTACCGCAAGACCGCGCGGTGCCATGAATAACCAATTCCGCTAGCATGACCCGATCACGTCTCCCGGAACGCCCATGCCTGCCTCGCCCACCACCGAACATCTGACCCTCGCCAACGGCCTGAACGTCGTGCTGTGCCATGCGCCACGGCTCAAGCGCTGCGCCGCTTCGTTGCGGGTGGCCGCGGGGAGTCATGATGTGTCCGCTGCATGGCCGGGGCTTGCGCATTTTCTGGAACATTTGTTCTTCCTCGGCACCGATCGGTTTGCAGGGGATGAAAAGCTGATGGCCTTCGTCCAGCGTCATGGCGGGCAGATCAACGCGAGTACCCGTGAGCGAACCACTGATTTCTTTTTCGAGCTGCCGTTGACGGCGTTCGCGCAAGGGCTGGAGCGTCTCTGCGACATGCTCGCTCATCCGCGCATGACGATGGCGGATCAACTGCGCGAACGGGAAGTCCTGCATGCCGAGTTCATCGCCTGGTCTCGCGACGTCACGGCACGCCAGCACATGCAGATGCTGGAAGGTATTTCAGCTCGCCATCCACTGCGCGCCTTTCATGCAGGCAATCGCTATAGCTTGCCGGTGCCGCGTCCGGCGTTTCAGCAGGCGTTGCAGGATTTTTATCAGCGGTTTTATCAGGCTGGGCAAATGACCTTGTGCCTGGCGGGGCCTCAGTCGCTGGAGGAGCTAAAACAGCTGGCGACGAATTATGGCGCAGGGCTGGCCAGTGGCGTAAAGGTCGCGCAAGCCACCCCTCCGAAGCTGGTTGATGATGGGGATCGGATACTTGTGAGGGCCGATCAACAACTGCTTCTGGCCTGTGAGGATTTGCCTGACGGAGCGGATGAGGCTGCCGCGTTTCTGTGTCATTGCCTGAATGGCAGTCGAGCGCAGGGCGTGGTTGAAGCATTGAAGGCGGAAGTGGTTTATCAGTTTGCTGGTCAGATTTTGATCAAGGTCGATGTTAGCGTTGTCAGTGAAACCGATATCGCGGGCAAGCGCGCTCCTACAGGAGAGTATGTTGCTTCTGTAGGAGCGCGCTTGCCCGCGATGGCGTCGGTACTGACACAAAACCTCAAAACCCAATGGCCAACCCTGCGCGACGACTACAACCGCCTTCAGCAACGACAACTGGATGTCAGCTCCGCTCTGGAACTGTCCCACCACCACGCCCGCAACCTGCCTCAAGGCTTATCCGAGCAAGGCGGCAAAGCGCTGATCGCTTTACTGGGACAGATTCAACCGAACACACAACCTTCAGAAATCCGCTGGCAGTTCCCGAAACCAAACCCTTTCCTGACCGTACCGAGTAACGGCCACGAAGGCGCGCTCTATCTGCGCTGGCGCCTGCCATCCCCGCAACCCACGCTGTGGCGGATGTATGAGCAGAGCTTGAAGCCCCTGGCGCGGGATGCGAAGCAAGCAGGCGTCAACCTTGAGTTCAGTGCGTACGGCCATTACTGGCAACTCAAACTCAGCGGCCTCGACGCCCCGATGCCTGAAATCCTCAAGCATGCGTTACAACGACTGAGCGCCCCCGACGATGCAAGCCTGGGCCAACCCGGCGATGAACCTGCCCTGATTCCAATCCGGCAGTTGCTCAAAGCACTGCCCGATTGCTATCTGAACGCAGCACCCGCCAGTGAAACCGCCGAAGTTCAAGCCTTCTGGCCAGCCACGCAGTGGATCAGCTTCACGTCAGGTTTTGCAAAGGAAACGATCCCTACGCTGAACAGCGTCTTACGCAGTACGCCGGGCCAGCGGGACGAGCAAACACTCCAAGCGCCAGCGCTGGCAGCCGGTAAGCACTGGCAGTCCGCCGCACCACAATCCTCGGAGAGCGCCGTGCTGCTGTTCTGCCCCACACCCTCCTCCTCCATCGCCGACGAAGCTGCATGGCGATTACTGGCTCATCTGGCACAAAGCCCGTTCTACCAACGGCTGAGAGTCGAGCTGCAACTGGGTTACGCAGTGTTCAGCGGTTTGCGGCAGATTGCCGGACGAACGGGAATACTCTTCGGTGTCCAGTCGCCTAACGCCTCGGTGCCACAACTGGTAGAGCACATAGAACAGTTTCTGAACGATCTGCCTGACTGGATCAACGACGCTGAGCTGACAGCCCAGACTGAAGCCTTGGTCGCGCAATTGGATCTTGATGCCATGGAAACCGCCCAAGCAGCCGAACTGCGCTGGCAGGTGTATCTGGCGGGCCGCGACGAACGGTTCGTGTCCGCGCTACATGAAACATTACGAAACCTCGACCGGCAGACTGTGTTGCAAGCCGCTGCTAGCCTTCGACAGGCCACGGGCGGCTGGCTTTACCTGACCAATAGTCAGCAAACCCCATGGCGCGGGGCCTGATCGTTACCAAAGCTGCAAAAGCTTTGTTCACGAATCCGACAGCCAGAATTTGTTAAATTAAGTAACATAGCTTCCTAATCATCGAACGTATGCCTTTGCAGGTGTACTAACGATTTACCACCCACCGCTGCAATCACCCAGAAGGAGTCTTTTATGTGGACTAAACCTGCTTACACTGATCTGCGTATCGGTTTCGAAGTCACGATGTACTTCGCAAGCCGTTGATGACAACGCGGTGCAAAGCCTCGGTTCGCCGGGGCTTTTTTTATTGGTAAGTTCTTTTTTCTTTTAGATCCTCTTTTCATGCCTCGCCCCAGGGAGCTGACATGCACATCCAGATTCTAGGCTCCGCTGCTGGCGGCGGCTTTCCACAGTGGAACTGCAATTGCGCGAACTGCGCCGGTTTCCGCGACGGCAGCCTGCGGGCCCATGCCCGGACCCAATCGTCCATCGCGCTCTCCGACGATGGCATCAACTGGGTGCTGTGCAATGCCTCTCCGGACATCCGCGCACAGCTGGCCGGTTTCGGCCCTATGCAACCAGGCCGCGCCCTGCGCGACACCGGGATCAGCGCGATCATCCTGATGGACAGCCAGATCGACCACACCACCGGTCTGCTCAGCTTGCGCGAAGGTTGCCCGCATCAGGTCTGGTGTACCGACATGGTTCACGAAGACCTGAGCACCGGCTTCCCGTTGTTCAACATGCTCAAGCACTGGAACGGCGGCCTGGTCTGGAACCGGATCGAGCTTGAAGGTAGCTTTGTGATTCCGGCCTGCCCGAACCTGCGCTTCACGCCATTCCCGCTGCGCAGCGCGGCCCCGCCTTATTCGCCGCATCGCTTCGATCCGCACCCGGGCGACAACATTGGCCTGATGGTCGAAGACCTGAAGACCGGCGGCAGGCTGTTCTACGCGCCGGGGTTGGGCAAGGTCGATGATGCGCTGATGGAAAAAATGGTCGCCGCCGATTGCCTGCTGGTGGACGGCACGATGTGGGACGACGATGAGATGCAGCGTCGTGGGGTAGGCACACGGACCGGAACGGAAATGGGTCACCTGGCACAAAACGGCCCTGGCGGCATGCTCGAAGTGCTGGAACGCCTGCCGAAACAGCGCAAGGTGCTTATCCACATCAACAACACCAACCCGATACTCGACGAAGACTCGTCCGAACGCGCTGAGCTTGCTCACCGTAACGTCGAAGTGGCGTTTGATGGGATGAGTATTGAGCTTTGAAAATCTGAGTGAATGCTGCCCCTGTAGGAGCCAACTTGTTGGCGAGGCAATACACCTGACACACCGCCTCGCCAACAAGTTAGCTCCTACAGAGGGCAAGTCATTCAGAAAAGAGATGTGTTGTTTACAGGAGCTGAAATGAGCGAAGCAACGCCGCTGTCCCCCGCTGAATTCGAACAGGCTTTGCGTGCCAAAGGCGCGTATTACCACATTCATCACCCGTACCACGTGGCGATGTACGAAGGCCGTGCGACCCGCGAACAGATTCAGGGCTGGGTCGCCAACCGTTTCTACTATCAAGTGAACATCCCGCTCAAGGACGCGGCCATTCTGGCCAATTGCCCGGATCGTGAAATTCGTCGTGAGTGGATTCAGCGCCTGCTGGATCACGACGGTGCACCCGGCGAAGACGGCGGTATTGAAGCCTGGCTGCGTTTGGGACAAGCCGTTGGTCTGGATCCGGATCAGCTGCGCTCGCAGGAGCTGGTCCTCCCCGGCGTACGCTTCGCCGTGGACGCCTACGTCAACTTCGCTCGCCGCGCCAACTGGCAGGAAGCGGCCAGCAGCTCGCTGACAGAGCTGTTCGCCCCGCAGATCCACCAGTCGCGTCTGGACAGCTGGCCACAGCATTACCCGTGGATCGATCCAGCCGGCTACGAGTATTTCCGAACCCGGCTGGGTCAGGCGCGTCGCGATGTGGAACACGGCCTGACGATCACCCTGCAGCACTACACGACTTATGAAGGCCAGCAGCGCATGCTGGAAATCCTGCAGTTCAAACTCGACATTTTGTGGAGCATGCTGGACGCCATGAGCATGGCTTACGAGCTGAACCGCCCGCCTTATCACAGCGTGACCGACCAACGGGTCTGGCATAAGGGGATTGCCCTATGAGCTTTGATCGACAACAAGTCCCGAGCTGGCGCCGGGGCTACCGCTACCAGTTCGAACCGGCCCAGAACGGCCACGTGCTGCTCTACCCGGAAGGCATGATCAAACTCAATGAAAGCGCCAGCGCTATTGGTGGTTTGATCGACGGTCAGCGCAGCGTGGCGGCGATCATTGAAGCCCTGAACGAACAGTTCCCGGGCTTTCCCGAGCTCGGCAGCGATGTGGAGCAATTCATGGAGGTCGCCCGTGGCGAACACTGGATCGAACTTGCCTGAGTCGACCCCGGTCGAGTCAGCCATCAAGATTCCGCCCAAGCCCGCAGTCGGTTTGCCGCTCTGGCTGCTGGCCGAGCTGACGTATCGCTGCCCGCTGCAATGTCCGTATTGCTCGAACCCGTTGGACTTTGCCAAACAAGGCCAGGAGTTGACCACCGAACAGTGGTTCAAGGTCATGGCTGAAGCGCGGGATATGGGCGCGGCGCAGATTGGTTTCTCCGGCGGCGAACCGCTGGTGCGTCAGGACCTGGCGGAGCTGATCCGCGAAGCCCGTCGTCTGGGTTATTACACCAATCTGATTACATCGGGCATCGGTCTCACCGAGCAAAAAATCATCGATTTCAAGGAAGCTGGGCTCGATCACATTCAGATCAGTTTCCAGGCCAGTGACGAGCAAGTGAACAACATGCTCGCAGGCTCGAAAAAAGCCTTCGCGCAGAAGCTGGAGATGGCCCGTGCGGTCAAGAAGCACGGCTATCCGATGGTGCTTAACTTCGTGACCCACCGGCACAACATCGACAAGATCGATAAAATCATCGAGTTGTGTATCGCTCTCGAAGCAGATTTCGTCGAGCTGGCGACGTGTCAGTTCTACGGCTGGGCGCACCTGAACCGCCAGGGCTTGCTGCCCACCAAGGATCAGCTGGTTCGCGCCGAGCGGGTCACGAACGAATACCGCGACAAGCTGGCTGCCGAGAATCATCCGTGCAAGTTGATCTTCGTCACCCCTGATTACTACGAAGAACGCCCAAAAGCCTGCATGAACGGCTGGGGCAACATCTTCCTCACCGTGACCCCGGATGGCACCGCCCTACCCTGTCATGGCGCGCGGCAAATGCCGGTGCAGTTCCCCAACGTTCGCGACCATACGATGCAACACATCTGGTACGACTCATTCGGTTTCAATCGCTTCCGTGGTTACGACTGGATGCCCGAGCCGTGTCGCTCATGTGACGAAAAAGAGAAGGATTTCGGCGGCTGTCGTTGCCAGGCATTCATGCTCACCGGTGATGCCGCCAATGCCGATCCGGTGTGCAGTAAATCACCTCATCACGGGATGATTGTGCAGGCTCGAAAAGAAGCCGAATATGCGACTCAAACCATTGAGCAGTTGGCCTTTCGCAATGACAGAAACTCGCGCCTCATCGCCAAATCCTGAAACGTTTACTGCAGCCCAGGCGGTCGCCGCCGGCGTTGATTTCGCCGAGTTGGCTGTCAGCCCGTTGGGGCTGTTCTGGAATGAATACCGGCCTGAGGATGGCGCGTGCCGTATCTGGCGCTGGTTTGAAGGCAACACGACCTGCCTGACCCCCGATGGCTTCAGCGTGCGCAGCCGGGTCTATGAGTACGGCGGCGGTTCTTTCTGCCTGACCGAAGATGGCCTGGTGTTCGTCAACGAAAGCGATCAGCAGCTCTATCACCAGCCACTGGTGTTTGATGAGTTCGAGGGCGAAGGTCTGCCCGAAGCCATCACCACCGGCAAAAAACGCTACGGCGATCTGGTATTTGCCAACGGGCAGATTCTGGCCGTCGAAGAAGATAAAGAATTCCATCAATTGGTCAGCATTGACGTCGCCAATGGCAAACGTCTGGTGCTGGCGCGCGGGGCGGATTTCTATGCGTCTCCTACCCTCAGTCCTGACGGTCAGCGCCTGGCCTGGATTGAATGGCAAAAGCCGCACCAGCCCTGGACCAGCACATTGTTGATGAGCAGCAAACGTCAGGCTGCAGGCGGTTGGTCCGAGCCGCGCTGCCTGGCGGGCGATCGCGATGAAGAGTCCATTCAGCAAGCGCGTTTCGACGCCACGGGGCGTTTGTATTGCCTGAGCGATCAGGGCGGTTTCTGGCAGCCTTGCGTAGAAGGCTCATTCGGCCTGACCCATCTCAAGGCATCCGATGCCGATCATGCGCCAGCGCCTTGGCAATTGGGCGGGCGCAGTTGGTTGCCGTTACCTCACGGCGCTTACCTCGGCACCTGGTCGGAAAACGGGACAGGCGTGTTGGGGATGCGTGATTCCCACGGCACGCTGCAAGACTTCAGTGGCGAGTACAGCCGCTTCCGAAGCCTGGCGCTCGACGATCAATATGTTTATTGCGTCGCGGCTTCAGCCACCTGCCCTTCGGCGGTGCTGGCGATCAGTCGCAAAGATCATAGCGTGCAGGTCCTGGCCGGAGGCGTCGCGCCCCTGCCGCCTGAGCAAATCAGCCGTCCAGAAACCCTGCGCTACAAAAGCGGCGATGGCGAAGCGCACGGTTATTTCTATCCGGCCATGAACGCCGTCGGCACGCCACCGCTGGTGGTATTCGTCCACGGCGGGCCAACCTCAGCCTGCTACCCGGTCCTTGACCCGAAAATCCAGTACTGGACCCAACGCGGCTTTGCCGTGGCCGACCTCAACTACCGCGGCAGCACCGGTTATGGCCGGGAATATCGCCATAGCCTGCACCTGAACTGGGGCGTGGCCGATGTGGAGGACGCCTGTGCAGTCGTTGCGCACCTGGCGGGACGCGGGCTGATCAATCCGGATCAGGCGTTTATTCGTGGCGGCAGTGCCGGGGGCTATACAACCCTGTGCGCACTGGCCTTCAAGAAAGTCTTCCGCGCCGGTGCAAGCTTGTACGGCGTCAGCGACCCACTGGCACTGGCAAAAGCCACGCATAAATTCGAGAGCGATTATCTGGATTGGCTGATCGGTGACCCTGAAGAGGACATCGACCGCTATCACGCCCGCACGCCACTGCTCCACGCCGCCGAGATCCAGGTGCCGGTGATTTTCTTCCAGGGCGAGCTCGACGCAGTGGTCGTCCCCGAACAGACCCGCGCTATGCTGATGGCCCTTAAATCCCGAGGTGTTGTGGCTGAAGGGCATTTTTACGCCGACGAACACCACGGCTTCCGCAAGGCGGTCAACCAGGCAGATGCGTTGACGAAGGAGTGGGCGTTTTATCGCAAGGTGATTGATGGGTGATCATTACACTTGGCTTGTCAGGCAACGCGACTAATTGAATTGGAACGCAGTCCTGTGGGAGCGGTGCTTGCCCGCGATAAGGCTGGACGCGATTGACCTTGTATCTGCGTCGCTCCTATCGTCGGAATGCCGCCCAGACCAAGCACCGCTCCCACAGGGTTAAGTGTTTGCTGCGCGAATATCTGTGCCTCAAACCGAAGGCTGTGTAGCCTGCATCGACGGTCTCTGACTGACCTCGAAATACCAGTTGGCCAGACGCGGATAGCGATTGCGCCAGGCCAGGTCCGGCTGGCGGAAGTCGAGGTAGCCCAACGCTGCAGCGACGCTAATGGAGGCCACATCAAACGCCGAGCTGAGCTCGGTGATCGCTTCCTGCTCGAAGTAAGCCAGGCTGCGCTCGACCTTTTCCTGCTGATTATCGAGCCAGGTGTCCCAGTGCTTTTCCGCCGGACGTAGCGCTTGCTCGTATCGAATCAGCAACGCCGCATCCAGCAAAGCGTCGGCCAGAGAAGCCAGGGTCAAACGCCTCCAGCGCGCCGAGCCCTCGCGCGGAATCAGCGCAATGCCGACATGCTGGTGATCGAGATAATCGAGGATGACCCTGCTGTCATGAATGACGTTGCCATCCGCCAACCGTAGCGCGGGAAGCTTGCCAGCGGGGTTATCGTTGTTCAGTTCTTCAACCGGGGCGACAGGCGAAAGCGTGGTGGGCTGAAGTGTCACCCTGTCCAGCTGTCCCGTTTCATGCAGTACCAGCATTACCTTGCGGGCAAACGGCGAAGCTGCGTTGTAGTACAACGTCATGGTCGGCGCAGACATGGAGGTTCCTCGAATAAGACAGTCCCTCAGACTAGCCAGCGCCACGGTGGTCCGCAATATCTGCTTTCAGGACTTGCGAGCCAGCAAGCCTCTGATGCTGAACACTGCTGCGACGCCCATGCCCAGCCAGGCCAGTGCATCCCACCAGCCATCACCCAGCAGCGCAGCGAAAAGCCCCAGCCCGGTCAGCAAGGCAATCACTCCCGGCGCGGCAAAGGTCTTCCAGAATGTGGAACGCTTCATTGCAGCGTCTCTTGTGGCGACACATGGATTGGACGTGCAACCTTTCTGCGCACCCACCACAAATACAGCCCGCTGCTCAGGACAATAATCGTCAGCACATCAAGCGCCGCCCACAGCACTTTCATTGGCATGCCGCCGTAATCCCCAAAGTGCAGCGGCTGAGACATGCCCAGCGCATCCATGTACCAGGGCCGTTCGACCACCGCCGTGACATCCAGGGTTTGCGCATCAATCAGCACCGGTGTCATGAGGTGCGCCGTTAAATGCGTATTACCTTTCATGAACACCCCGTAATGGTGTTCGCTGGAGAAGCGCGTTCCGGGGAAAGCAACGAAGTCGATCTGCATGCCCGGCGCGGCGGATTCGGCGATCTCCACCAGACGCGTTGCGGGGGCAAGTTGAGTCAGCGGCGGCGCACCGCGATAAGGTTCGATCATCTCGGCTAGCGTGTCGTTGCGCCACGACGCGATCAACAGGTCGGCGCAGGCGCTGATCACTCCGGTCACCCCTACCACCAGTGCCCAGGTCAGGGTCACGACGCCAATCAGGTTGTGCAGATCAAGCCAGCGCATGCGCGTTGATTTGTCGGCGCGCACCGTGGCGAATTTGAGTTTGCGCATGAACGGTGCGTACAGCACTGTCCCGGAAATAATCGCCAGCACGAACATCAGGCCCATGAATGCCAGCAGCAACTTCCCCGGCAGCCCTGCATACATATCCACATGCAGGCGCAACATGACCATCATGAAACCGCCATTGGCAGACGGCGTTTCCATGGCTTCGCCGGTGCGCGAATCGAGCATGAAAGAGTGCGAGTCGTTGGGTTCGGTGCCCGCTGTTTTGGCCATGATCGCCCAGACACCGTTCGGCTCGTCGTCCTCCCAACCGAAGTACTGCATGACCTCACCGGGACGATGGGCCTCGGCAGCTTCGACCAGTTGTTGCAGGTTCAAGTGCGGCGTGTCGGCTGGCATTTCCTTGAACTCAGGTGAATTGCCCAGCAGGTGATCAATTTCGTGACTGAACACCAGTGGCAACCCGGTCAGCGCCAACATCAACAGAAACAAGGTACAGATCAGGCTCGTCCAGGTATGGACGAAGGACCAGCGGCGCACGGTTTGGCTTTTCATGCTGTTCTTCTCGAAAACCTTTATCCAAAACAAAAAGGCCGCTGATCAGCAGCGGCCCTTCAGTACAACATGAAATAACAAGAACGATTCGCGATTGTGTCAGAGCCATTGATTACTGGCAAATGCTGGCTGTCGGATGAAATCCTTTGGCAAAACTTTGTCAGGAGGGTATGCCGTGTAGGCGATGCAATTCGTGGCCTGAGTCCGGGAATCTGCAAACCTGTAGGAGCGCGCTTGCCCGCGATAGCGTCAGCACAGGCGATAGATTCATCGACTGACAGACCGAATCGCGGGCAAGCGCGCTCCTACAGCTCACCCGTTTGCTGCGCGACAGCGCGGCGTCTGAACGACGGGGCCGCAACTACAGAAATCAAAAGCCTTTAACGAACCACACCCTCTTCAATAAGCAACTTCAGAATCGCCTCAGCCCCCGCCTCTGGCGTCACGCCTTTGAGCACTTGCCCGCCGCCACCGCTGGCTTTGGCCGTTGCGGCTTTCATGCGGTCTGCGCCGCTTTTGGCCTTGATGACTTTAAGGCGTTTGGGCCGGGGTTTGGCCGGTTGCAGGACCGAGCCGCCGAGCAGTTCATCGCTAATGATTTCCACCTGTTCGGCTGCAAGTGTGCCGCGTTGCGCAGGACCGTAAGCGCTTTGCCGGGGCTTGGGCGCAGCGTTATCCACAGTCGCCAGAAACGGCAGCCGTACTTTCAAGCGCCGACGCTGACCACGAGGTAATGCCTGAAGCACCAGAGCACTGCCGTTATCCAGTGACTCCACTTGCGCCAATCCCACTACGAGCGGCCAACCCAGCTTTTCCGCCAGCAGAAATGGCAACATGCCAGAGCCCTCGCCGGTTTCTGCCTGGCTTCCAGTGAGCACCACTTGCACGCCAGATTCTCGGATGTAATCCGTCAGCGCAGGTAATGCGTCAGCGTTTTCCGGTTGCTCCAGCACATGCAACTCGTCCAGGCCCATGCCCAGATAGGCTCGCAGCGCAGGCTCTTCGGGGTTCCCCGCATGCAGCACGTGTAAGTTATCCCCAGCCAGTTGCAAGCCTAACTCGACGGCGCGGGCATCCTGCTCGGCCCGCCGTGCGCGGCCGGATGTCGGGTGCGCGCCGATGGAGACCAGGCTGATGACGTGCGTCGCAGCGTTATCCACAGAGGAAGCAGTTGGTTCAGGCCGCATCTTGTTTTGCTCCATGACGATGGGTTTCCACCGCGTCGATCAGCGCCTTGAGAATTGCCGCGCTGTCGCCGATCACAGAAAGGTCAGCGCGTTTGATCATGTCGCAGCCGGGATCAAGGTTGATTGCCACGACTTTGTCGCAAGCACCAATGCCTTGCAGGTGCTGGATTGCGCCGGAAATGCCTACCGCCACATAAACCCTTGCCGTGACCCAGGTGCCGCTCGCGCCGACCTGTCGATCACGGCCCATGAAGCCATCGTCCACAGCCACCCGAGATGCACCTTCGGTCGCGCCAAGCGCTGCTGCTGTGCGATGGAACAAATCCCAGTCCTTGACGCCATTACCGCCGGAGAAGATGAACTCCGCTTCCGCCATCGGAATCATGGCCGGGTCGACAGCGACAGCGCCAAGGTCTTCAATCCGCGGCAGGCTGCGCGCCACGCTTGTGGATAACTCAACAGGCAATACTTCATGGCGGGTTTCGCTGACCGGTTCAGCACACTCCGCAGCAGCGAGGATCAAGCGCGCCAATGGTCTTGAGATATCTTCCTGACCCGCACCGGCGCGACCGATGCATTGTTCATCCTTGACCTGCCAGACACGTGTGGCCGGACGCTCGCCCAGACTTGCTGCGAAGCGACGGCCCAATTCGCCACCACCGCTACGACTGTCCGGCAACAGCCAGTGACGTGGGTTGAACTGGTTATCCACAGCCCGCAGGCCCTGGACGCGCTGCTCCGGTGAGTAACCGCTGAACTCGCTACCCTCCAGAACCAGCAAGCGATCCACGCCTGCCGTCGCGAATGCACTCTCTTTGTGCTCACCAAACACCACCGCCAGTACCGCGCCATTCTGACCAGCAAGCTGATGAGCCAGGCCCAAAAGGTCGCGGTCGTGAGCGCTCAAACGCCCGCCGACCATATCCGGCACAACGCATATATAGAAGGCTGGCTGCGGCACTTGATGCAGCGGCAACTGCACTTCAGCTGCGGCCGAGCGTTTCACCGCCCCACCTTGCTGCGCGCCACTGCGGTCGATTCGCTTGATGCCGTTGGGACCGATAAATCCAAGGCCGTGCACGTTCTTGCGCATCAGGCCGTTAGGCCCCATCCAGCTGGTTTGTGCCGGTTGCATCGCAGCATGCAGCGGATGCAGACGGTTACGGGCGATCCATTCAGCGCGAGGATCACGACGGATAATGTCGCTCATCAGTGCACCTCCGCGGGTTCACGTTTAGTCGGCGCGGGCTTGCTGGGGATAACTTCTTCCACCAGTGCGTCAGCCACCAGTTCGGCAATGTCTTTGATCAGCGGCCGCGGCTCGACCACGCCTTCGAGCATCGCGGTGCATTGCGGGCAACCGACAGCCACCAGTTCAGCACCGGTTTCGCGGATGTCGTCCATGCGCATGTCGGGGATACGTTGTTTGCCAGGAATATCCGTAATGGGCGCGCCGCCACCGCCACCGCAGCAACGGGAGCGGAAACCGGAACGCTGCATTTCCTTGACCTCGATACCCAGCGCGCGCAACACATCACGCGGCGCTTCGTACTCGCCGTTGTAGCGGCCCAGATAACACGGGTCGTGATAGGTCACGCTGGAGCCCTTGTGCTGGCCCAGATTCAGCGCGCCACCTTGAATCAACTCAGCCATGTAAGTGCTGTGGTGTTGCACGAGGTAATTGCCATCGAACGCGCCGTATTCGTTTTTCAGCACATGGAAGCTGTGCGGATCGCAGGTGACGATGCGTTTGAAACTGTATTTGTTCAGCGTCTGAATGTTGCGTCTGGCGAGCATCTGGAAGGTCGCTTCGTCACCGAGACGCCGGGCCACATCGCCGCTGTCCCGCTCTTCAAGACCCAGCACCGCGAAGTCGACTTTGGCCGCTTTCAGGACTTTGACAAAGGCGCGCAAAGTACGTTGGTTGCGCATGTCGAAAGCGCCGTCGCCCACCCAGAACAGGACGTCGACAGCTTTTTTGTCGGAGAGCAGATTGAGGTTCAAATCCGCCGCCCAGTTCATCCGCCCGCCCGGTGCGAAGCCGCCGGGGTTATCGGTGGCGATCAGGTTTTCCAGCACTTCAGCGCCTTTGTTCGGCGTCGCGCCTTTTTCCAGGGTCAGGTGGCGGCGCATGTCGACGATGGCGTCCACGTGCTCAATCATCATCGGGCATTCTTCGACGCAGGCGCGGCAGGTGGTGCAGGACCATAAGGTTTCAGCATCCACCAGGCCGTTGACGATGGGCTGAAGCGGGTTGCCGCCGTGCAGGCCGATCTCTTTGCCGGGATAAGGGCTGCCGGCGAACTTGGCGTCAGTGCCGCCAGCCAGACCCACCACCATGTCCTGAATCAGTTTTTTCGGGTTCAACGGCTGACCGGCTGCGAACGCCGGACACGCGGCTTCACACTTGCCGCATTGCACGCAGGCGTCAAAACCCAGCAGTTGGTTCCAGGTGAAATCCTTGGGTTTTTCTACGCCGAGTGGCGCGGTTTTGTCGTTGAGGTCCAGGGGTTTGAGGCCGGTTGAGCGACCACCGCCAAAGCGTTCGGCGCGACGGTGCCAGGCCAGATGCAACGCGCCGGCAAAGGCGTGCTTCATCGGGCCGCCCCAGGTCATACCGAAGAACATTTCCGACACGCCCCACAGGCATCCCAGGCCTAGTAGCGCGACCAACACCCAGCCGCCGAAGTCCTGCGGGAGAATCCCCGCCACCGGCAGCGTGACCAGGAAGAAGCTGACGGAAAACGCCATAAGGCTTTTCGGCAGGCGCATCCACGGGCCTTTCGACAGGCGAGCCGGTGGGTTACGGCGGCGCAGGAACATGAAGATCGCGCCGATGAACATCAGGGTCGAGGCCAGCAGTAGGGCATAACCGAGGATGCGGCTGTGCAGGCCAAAGCCGTGTACGACGATCGCGAGCAATGCCGACAGCACAAAGCCCAGCGCCGTCGCGACGTGGGTGTTGGCGATGTATTTGTCCCGGGCCACGACATGGTGCAGATCGACCATGTAACGCTTGGGCATGGCCAACAATCCGCCGAGCAGGTCGACTTTAGAGGCTCGGCCGTTGCGCCACATATTCACCCGCCGCACAGCCCCCAGGACAGCAAGGCCCAGAGCAGCGAACAGCAAGATGGGAAGCAGTGTGTTCAGCATGTGAAGCTCCTACGGCTCATGCGGCCCGTAGGAGCGCGCTTGCCCGCGATAATGACGATGCGGTGTATCAGGCGAACCGAGTCATCGTTTATCGCGGGCAAGCGCGCTCCTACAGGGAAATTCGGTGTTTTCTGTGGGAGCCGGGCTTGCCCGCGATAAGGGCGCTGCGGTTCATCTGGCCAACCGCGTCATCGTTCATCGCGAGCAAGCTCGGCTCCTACAAGGAATTCGGTGTTTCCTGTTGGAGCGAGGCACTCAATCTTCTGTGGGAGCTGGGCTTGCCCGCGATAAGGGCGCCGCGGTTCATCAAGGCAACTGCGTCATCGTTCATCGCGAGCAAGCTCGGCTCCCACAGGGGTAGGCGTCTAACCTCAGAAATCCTTACAAAGCCGAAGCCCGTCATAAATCGCCGCATGGGTGTTGCGCTGTGCCACGCAGTCACCGATACGGAACAACAGGTATCCATCACCAGGTTCGCTCAGACACGGTTGCGGCTGAATAGCGAACAGCGCTTCGATGTCGATCTGGCCCTTGTTGCGCGAATCTGCTTTCAACGCGTAATACAGCTCTTCGTCCGGGCGCACGCCGTTCTCGACGACCACCTGATCCACCACCCGCTCTTCTTTGGCACCGGTGTATTCGTTTTCCAGTACAGCCACCAGCTTGTCGCCTTCGCGGTAGACCTTCTCCAGCATCATGTCGCCGGTCATGATCACTTCTTTCGGATACATGCTGCGGTAGTACGTCGGGAACGACGTGCCGCCAATGGCAACGCCCGGCTTGATGTCGTCAGTGACGATCTCCACCTGGCTGCCTTTATCGGCCAGGAAGTCAGCCGTCGACATCCCGGTGAATTCACAGATGGTGTCGTAGACCAGCACGTTCTTGCCCGGCGCGACCTTGCCGTCGAGGATGTCCCAACTGCTGACCACCAAACCTTCAGCCGCGCCCCAATGTTCGTTTTGCTCCAGAAAAGGATGACCGCCCACCGCCAGGACGACGATGTCCGGACGCAGATCCATGATGGTTGCCGGATCAGCCGCCGTACCCAGGCGCAGATCGACTTTCAAACGCGCCAGCTCCAGCTGGAACCAGCGAGTGATGCCTGCAATCTGGTCACGCTGCGGGGCTTTCGATGCGGTAGTGATTTGCCCGCCGATGAATTCTTTCTTCTCGAAAAGCGTCACGTCATGGCCTCGCTCGGCCGAAACCCGTGCAGCTTCCATCCCCGCAGGCCCGGCACCGACGATCACCACCTTGCGTTTCGGCCCGGTAGATTTTTCGATGATGTGCGGCACGCCCATGTATTCACGAGAGGTCGCGGCGTTCTGAATACACAGAACGTCGAGGCCCTGGTATTGGCGGTCGATGCAATAGTTGGCACCGACGCACTGTTTGATCTGGTCAATCTGGCCCATCTTGATCTTGGTGATCAGGTGCGGGTCAGCGATGTGCGCGCGGGTCATGCCGACCATGTCGACGTAACCACCTTCAAGAATCCGCGTAGCCTGATTCGGGTCCTTGATGTTCTGCGCGTGCAGCACCGGTGCCTTGACCACTTCCTTGATACCGGCCGCCAGATGCAGGAACGGCTCCGGTGGGTAACTCATGTTCGGAATAACGTTGGCCAGGGTGTTGTGGGTATCACAGCCCGAGCCGACGACGCCGATGAAGTCGATCATGCCGGTCTGGTCGTAGTACTTGGCGATCTCCTTCATGTCTTCGTGGCTGAGGCCATCCGGGTGGAATTCGTCACCACAGATGCGCAGGCCGACGCAGAAGTCAGGACCGACCTCCTTGCGCACCGCCTTGATCACTTCCAGGCCAAAACGCATGCGGTTTTCGAAGCTGCCGCCCCACTCGTCCGTTCGCTTGTTAACCCGCGGGCTCCAGAACTGGTCGATCATGTGCTGGTGCACGGCTGACAGTTCGACACCGTCCAGGCCACCGGCCTTGGCCCGCGCCGCAGCGCTGGCGTAGTTGCCGATCACGCGCCAGATTTCTTCCGGCTCGATGGTCTTGCACGTCGCACGGTGCACTGGCTCGCGGATGCCCGAAGGCGACAGCAACGTCGGCCAATGGTCGCCGTCCCAGCGGGAGCGACGGCCCATGTGGGTAATCTGGATCATGATCTTGGCGCCGTGCTTGTGCATGGCGTCCGCGAGATTCTGGAAGTGCGGGATGATCTTGTCGGTCGCCAGGTTGACCGACTTCCACCAGCTTTGCGGACTGTCGATAGCGACGCTGGATGAACCACCACAAATCGCCAGGCCGATACCGCCCTTGGCTTTTTCCTCGTAGTACTTCACATAGCGGTCGGTGGTCATGCCGCCATCGGTGGCGTAGACCTCGGCATGCGCGGTGCTCAATACCCGATTACGGATCGTGAGTTTGCCTATCTGGATAGGCTGAAACATCGCTTCGAAAGCCATGACACGATCCTCTACTTACAACGGTTTGACGATGAACAGGCCGTCGTCATGGCCTTCTTCCGAACCGCCGTAAACCTGCTCGGCGACCGTACGAATCGGGCTGCCTGCTGCGGCGAGAATCTGATCCATGGCGCCGGCAAACCAACCGGTGAACATGTAATCAACCTTGCGACCGACTTTGCCGTAGACGTACACAAAGCAGGAGTGCTCAAGCTTGACACTGGCGGTGCCTTTCTCCAGGTCGATGTCTTGAATCTTGAACAGCCCCCAGCCACGCTGCGACAGACGCTTCATGTAGTGTTCGAATACTGCAACGCCTTCCAGACCGTGGCATTCAGCTTCTTTCTCGCACCAGTGCCAGGCGGATTTGTAGCCCGCCTTGTAGAGAATGTCAGCGTAGGCATCAGCGCCCAGTACTTCTTCAATGCCCATGTGGTTGTTGACGAAAAAGTGGCGCGGCACGTACAGCATCGGCAACGCATCAGAGGTCCAGACGCCGGTTTCGCTGTCGACTTCGATAGGCAGTTGCGGGGCGATTTTAGCCATGGGGTCAAACTCCAGATGTTCGGGGTACGCCCACTGCGCGAAATGGCAGCGGGGTGATCAATTCGGTAAAGGTTTTGCTCGTGATCGGGGGTTACTCGCCCCAGACATCCTTGAGCACGTTGACCCAGTTCTCGCCCATGATCTTGCGCACCACACGCTCGGAGTGGCCGCGTTTGAGCAAGGTCTCGGTCAGGTTCGGGAACTCGCCAACCGTGCGGATACCCAGCGGGTTGATGATCTTGCCGAAGCTGGTCAGGCGGCGGGCGTAGCCCTTGTCGTGGGTCAGGTATTCGAAAAAGTCCTGGCCGTGCCCCTGAGTGAAGTCGGTGCCGATACCGATGGCGTCTTCGCCGACGATGTTCATGGTGTATTCGATAGCTTCGGCGTAATCGTCGATGGTCGACTCAATGCCTTTGGCGAGGAACGGCGCAAACATGGTTACGCCGACGAAACCGCCGTGATCGGCGATGAACTTGAGTTCTTCGTCGGACTTGTTGCGCGGGTGCTCTTTAAGACCGGACGGCAGGCAGTGGGAGTAGCAGACCGGTTTTTTCGATTCGAGGATGACTTCTTCTGAAGTCTTGGAACCGACGTGGGACAAGTCGCACATAACGCCGACCCGGTTCATTTCAGCGACGATTTCGCGGCCGAAACCCGACAGCCCGCCATCACGCTCGTAGCAGCCGGTGCCCACCAGATTCTGGGTGTTGTAGCACATCTGCACGATGCCCACGCCGAGCTGTTTGAAGATCTCGACATAGCCGATCTGGTCTTCATAGGCATGCGCGTTCTGGAAGCCGAAGAGGATGCCGGTCTTGCCCAGTTCTTTCGCCTTGCGGATGTCGGCGGTGGTACGTACCGGCATCACCAGGTCGCTGTTTTCGCGCATCAGCTTCTGGCTTCTGCAGATGCTGTCGATAGTCGCCTGGAAACCTTCCCACACCGACACGGTGCAGTTGGCCATGGTCAGACCGCCTTTGCGCATGTCTTCAAACAGCTCGCGGTTCCACTTGGCGATGATCAGCCCGTCAATAACGATGCTGTCGGCGTGTAATTCGGCTGGGCTCATCAGGCTGTCCCTTTATATAAGTGCTGATTAGGTACTGGCGCGCCGAATCGTATGCCGACGCTATTGAGGCCAGCATATGCCTGAGGGTCGGCCGAGCCGGGTGCAAAAACGACAGGGGGTTTGCCGAAAGCGTCAAGAAACAACAAAGGGCGACAGGACGCTGTGGACGCGTATCTCGCCAAACTGTTCTTTAGGCCGCGCTTAGGCCAGAATCCAGCTCATCAAATGGAGTGGAGAGACTCGATGAACAAGGTTTTCCTGGCTTTGGTTCTTTTAGCGACCGGCATCGCGGGCGCTCATGCAGCACAAAACCCTGATGTCTCGCCATGCGACGGTGTCGAAGAAGACCAACAAACCCTCGAGTGCTCCAAGTACAGCCGCGACACGGCCGAGGAATTGCTGAAAGAGAACTTCCAGAACCTGTTGCAGCGGGTTAACACCCAGTTCGGCGCGAACAAGTCCCAGGCCAACGCCTTCGCCGAAAAACTCAAGACTGCCCAGCTAGCCTGGGAGAAGCTTCGCGACGCCGATTGCGCAGTGGAAGTCTTCCCGGCGGCGGCTGGTAGTAAAGCGTTCAACATCGCCCAGAACGATTGCCTGGCGCGCACCAGCGATGAGCGCTCCGAGTATCTGGAATCCATCGCGCAGGAATGAACACCTGAATGAGCTATGGTGTCTGCCTTTTTATCCAGGCAGTTACGTAAAGGCTCATTCATGATCATCTGTGGTGTAGAAATCAAAGGCAGTGAGGCTATTTTTGCATTGGCGACCCGCCAGCAAGGTGGCCTCGAACACTTGCCGCTGGCGACCAAGAAGCTGGCACTCGAAGACGATGACGAGTCTGCCAACGTCAAAACCTTCGCGACCCAGATCGCCAGCTTTGTGCGTGAAAACGGCATCAGTCATGTGGTTATCAAGAAGCGCAGCAAAAAAGGCGAGTTTGCAGGTGGTCCGCCGACGTTCAAAATCGAAACGGTTTTCCAGTTACTACGCGATTGCGAAGTAACCTTGTTGTCGCCACAAACCATCAATGCGCAGAACAAGAAACATAACTTCGACCTGCCTGCTTCGCTGAACAAGTATCAGCATGAAGCTTACAAAGCGGCGTGTTCTGGGTTGATGAAGAGTAAGTAGCAGGCACCGCATGACCTTGCAGACAGGATGAGGTTTATGTGGGAGCGGTGCTTGCCCGCGATGAAGGCGACGCGATCTAAAGTAAACCGAGTCGCCCTTATCGCGGGCAAGCACCGCTCCCACAGGTCAGTGTTTGCAACGCGATACCTTTTTTACAGTTCTGAGTCAGTCCATCAATTCAACACAGCCTTGCCAGCCCTTTCGCCTTTGCGACGACGGGAAACCAGGACGCCGGTTGCAATCACCAGAATACTCAGCAAGCCGGTCGCGATGATCTCCACGCGATGTGACTCCTGAACCAGCATGATGCCCAGCACGCCGATGATGAACACGATCACCAACCAAGTCAGGTACGGGAACAGCCACATGCGGAACGACAGGGTTTCACCTGCAGCAATGCTCTTCTGGCGCATGCGCAGTTGGGAAACCGCGATCACCAGGTACACCAACAGCGCGATTGCGCCGGAACTGGCAAGCAGGAACTCGAATACGGCAGCCGGAGCCACGTAGTTGGCGAACACGGTCAGGAACGCGGCCGCAGTAGACAGAATGACCGCCCAGTAAGGCGTACCGCTTTTGCTGGTACGCGTGGATACCGCCGGGGCATCGCCGCGCTTACCCAACGAGAACAGCATGCGCGAAGCGGTGTACAGCGCCGAGTTCAGGCAGCTTGTGACCGCGATCAGCACCACGATGTCCACAATCAGCTTGGCGTTTGGAATGCCCATCATGTCCAGCACGGTCTGATAGGAGCCCACTTCAGCCAGACGCGGGTCATTCCACGGTACCAGCGAGACCACGATAAAGATCGACACCAGATAGAACAGGCAGATCCGCCAGATCACCGAGTTGGTGGCCTTGGTGATCTGCTTTTCCGGGTTCTTCGATTCAGCCGCAGCGATGGTGACGATTTCGGTGCCCATGAACGAGAACATGGTGGTCAGCATCGCAGCCAGCACAGCGCCCATACCATTAGGCAAAAAGCCTTGGGTATCGAACAGATGGCTGACGCCGCTCACCTGGCTGTTGGGCAGCAGGCCAAAGATAGCCGCGACACCCAGTACTACAAAGCCGATGATTGCCAGCACTTTGATCAACGCGAACCAGAACTCGAACTCGCCGTAGTTCTTCACGCTGAACAGGTTGGTCACAGTGAGCAGCAAGGTGATGACCAGCGTGAACACCCAGATGGCAATGTTCGGGAACCACGCGTGAAGGATGGTAGCGGCGGCGTTGGCCTCCAGTGGAATCACCAGGACCCAGAACCACCAGTACAGCCAGCCGATGGTAAAACCGGCCCAATGCCCGATCGCGCGATCGGCATACGTCGAGAAAGACCCGGTATCCGGTGCCGCAACAGCCATCTCGGCCAGCATGCGCATGACCAGAACCACCAACGTACCGGCAGCGGCGTAAGCCAGCAGTACCGCCGGGCCCGCTTCGGCAATTGCGTGGCCCGAACCCACAAACAGACCGGCACCAATGACACCAGCGATGGACAACATGGTGATGTGCCGAGGTTTGAGCCCCTGATCGAGCTCTGAAGCGTTAGGGATGCTGCTCATTAAAAACTACCTTTGCGTGCGGAGCGACTGCCCAACCGTTTTCGTAAAAGGAAAGAAACGGGGCGTTTTTTATTCTTTACGCAAATTCTGCGCCAGAATGACTCAAAAACGACGTCGCTTACGGAAACGTTAGTGCTAGAGCAGTCGGATTAACGGCGAGAAGAATCGTTTCAGCTAGCCAGTGACATGTTTTGTTACCGATGTGCACAGCCTTGAGCAAGAAAAACGCACCAAAAATACACAGAGCGTTCACGTACGCACTATCAGGGTGCCCGGCATTGGAATCGAGAAAGAAGCACAAATCAGCAGGACGGCTCAGGCAGTTGATGGCTCTCTTGAGGCCTGCACATAAATATCCGCGGGAGCGAATTCATTCGCGAATGCGCTGCATCAGACGCCGATGCATTTCCTGAAAGACCGCTTGGCGAATAAATTCGCTTCCACAGGGGGCTGGTTTCATAAGGACATCGTGTATTGATGCGCGAGTGCTGACCTCGCCGATACATGGCTTAACAAATGCTTCAGGCCGACAGCGACATTTTGCGGTAACTCATGTCCAACAACAGTCGTCTTCACAGCCGCCCAATAAGTCCCGCAATTGCAACGGAGCAACACCCATGCAGATGTATAAAAAATTCCTGCTGGTCGCAGCCGCCACTCTGGCCCTGACGACCAGCGCTTTTGCGGTGGAGAAGATGAAATTCGGCGTCGAAGGCGCTTATCCACCGTTCAACGGGAAGGATGCCAGCGGGCAGGCAGTGGGCTTTGATGTGGAAATCGGACACGCACTGTGCGCAAAAATGAAAGTCGAGTGCGAAGTGGTCACCACCGAATGGGAAGGCATCATCCCGGCGCTCAATGACAACAAATTCGATTTCCTGATTTCATCCATGTCGATTACCAAAGAACGCGCCGAGCAGGTGGACTTCACCGCGCCGTACTACTCCAGCAAATTGCAGTTTGTGGCGCCAAAAGGCACCGAGCTCAAAACCGACAAGGACTCCATTCGCGATTCGCTGCTGGGCAAGACCATCGGTGCGCAGGCGTCGACGCTTTCGGCGTCCTGGCTGCAGGAAAACCTGGGCATGGATATCACCCTGAAGCTTTACGACACTCAGGAAAGTGCCTTCACGGATCTTGCCGAAGGGCATGTGGACGCGGTCCTCGCCGACAAATACGCCAGTTACGAATGGCTCAAGGGCCAGCCCGGCGCAAGCTTCGAGTTCAAAGGCGATCCTGTTCTGGACAATGACAAGATCGGTATTGCCGTGCGTCTGAACGACCCGCTGCGCGCCCGACTCAATCTGGCGATCAAGGAAATCATCGAAGACGGCACCTACAAGAAGATCAACGACAAGTACTTCCCGTTCAGCATTCTGTGATCCAAAGCGCCTGCTAACACTTACGTATTAATATTTTTCTGCGCTCAGACGTCCTTTACGCGTAGACGCCCGATCAGGGCGCTGTTATGAAGAGGGCTGGCTTTCCACAGCCAGCCCTCTTACGCGTTTGAACCCGACAGCTGACCATGGCCAACGACCTCGCTTTGCACGATGAACAGCTTCGCAGTCGATTCCGGGCTTTGGACAGCTTCCTGTTCGCCTGGCAGGGATTGTGGCGGCCACGCCCCTTCACCCATCTGCAGTTGCCTTGGGAGCATCAGTACCCGGAACTGGCTGACTGGTTACGCCATCGCTCGCTGGACCAGGCCGAAGCAGCCCACAACCACCCGGAGCATCTGGCAGCACCGTTCCCCTTTCCACAGCTGGCAGGTGAGGCACAGGCGCTAAGTCAGGTACACGCGCTGGCCGCCTTTGAGCTTCCCCCTGTTGAGCCGCGCATGAGTGTCGACGTGCCAGGCCGCAAATGGCAGCAGATCGAAGCGTTCGCCAGTTGCCTGAGCTTCGAACACAAACCGGCCCACTGGCTGGACTGGTGTTCGGGCAAAGGCCATCTGGGACGGCGTCTGCTCGAACCCACCCAGGGCCTTACTTGCCTGGAGCGCGACCCGGCTTTGGTCGAAGCAGGAAACCAGCTCAGCGCGCGCTTGAACGTAAACGCCACCCATGTGCAGCAGGACGTAATGGCTGACGATGCATGGCGTCGGCTTCAAGCACATCAAACGCCTGTCGCCCTGCATGCATGCGGGGATCTACACGTGCAGTTGATGCGGCTGGCCAGTCAGGTCGGCTGCAATCAATTGGCAATTGCCCCGTGCTGCTACAACCGCATCGAGACCGAGTACTACCAACCGGTATCAAGTGAGGGACAGGCGTCAGCGCTGAAGCTGTCCCGGGACGATCTCGGCCTGCCTCTGAGCGAAACGGTAACCGCCGGTGCGCGCGTCCGTCGACAGCGCGACCAATCCATGGCTCGTCGCCTATCGTTTGATTTGCTGCAGCGACGGCTGCAAAACAGTCAGGATTACTTGCCTACGCCGTCGCTGCCCAGCGCCTGGCTGGATAAGCCTTTTGCTGACTATTGCCGCGACCTGGCAGCGCTCAAGGGTTTGCCCGCTGTCGGCGAACAACATTGGTCCACCCTCGAAGCTGCTGGTTGGGAGCGCTTGGCTCAAGTGCGAAATCTGGAATTGGTGCGCAACTTGTTCCGCCGTCCACTGGAGCTGTGGCTGGTGCTCGACAAGGCACTTTATCTGCAAGAACACCACTATCGCGTGAACGTAGGGACCTTCTGCGAGAGCCGCATTACGCCACGTAATTTGCTGATGATTGCGCAGTTGCATTGACGGTTATCAATTGCATAGCCTGTGGATAACTCTGTTGATGAAAAATTGACAGACGTCCCATTTGCTTAGCAGGCTACTTATCCGAACGGTCAGGTGTTCGACGTTTCGCTTCATAAAAATCTTTTAAAAACATACAGTTGTATTTAAACGAGAACATTTCCGGAAATTTCATTCCATTTGGTTATTTTGGCCTGCCACTTGTGCATAAAAATTTGAGTACAACGGCCCCAAAAGGCCACCACGCCAGATGATGCAGCCGACCGAGACCCGGTGGGAGCCGGGCTTGCTCGCGATGATGACACCGCCGATTTGAAGTGAATCGCGCCCAGCTTTATCGCGAGCAAGCTCAGCTCCGGCAGGGTTTTGCACCACCTTGAGCCCCCACCGAATTCCTCTGTTGCCCCTCCCCCCCGTGGTCATTAGACTTACGCCTCATTTAAGCGAGAGCAGGGTCGATGTCCACGGTCTTTCCCGAAGATTCTGTCGGTCTAGTCACGCCGCAAACGGCACATTTCAGCGAGCCTCTGGCACTGGCCTGTGGCCGCTCGTTGCCTGCCTACGATCTGATCTATGAAACCTATGGCCAGCTCAACGCCGCGCGCAGCAATGCCGTGTTGATCTGCCATGCCCTTTCCGGTCACCACCACGCGGCAGGCTATAACAGCGTCGATGACCGCAAGCCCGGTTGGTGGGACAGCTGCATCGGTCCCGGCAAGCCTATCGATACCAATCGCTTCTTCGTCGTCAGCCTGAATAATCTGGGGGGCTGCAATGGCTCAACAGGGCCAAGCAGTATCAACCCGGAAACCGGAAAACCTTTCGGCGCCAACTTCCCGGTCCTGACCGTTGAGGACTGGGTACACAGCCAGGCGCGGCTCGCTGACTCGCTGGGCATCCAGCAATGGGCAGCGGTAGTCGGCGGCAGCCTGGGCGGCATGCAAGCTCTACAATGGACCATGACTTACCCCGACCGGGTTCGTCACTGCCTGGCGATCGCCTCGGCCCCAAAATTGTCGGCGCAGAACATTGCCTTTAACGAAGTGGCGCGTCAGGCCATCCTTTCGGACCCGGAATTCCATGGCGGCGACTTTCAGGAGTTTGGTGTCATTCCCAAACGCGGCTTGATGCTCGCGCGAATGGTCGGGCACATCACCTACCTGTCCGATGACTCCATGGGCGAGAAATTTGGTCGTGGCCTGAAAAGCGAGAAGCTCAACTACGACTTCCACAGTGTGGAATTCCAGGTTGAAAGCTATCTGCGCTATCAGGGTGAAGAGTTCTCCGGCCGCTTTGATGCCAACACTTACCTGTTGATGACCAAAGCGCTGGATTACTTCGACCCGGCAGGCGCGTTCAACGATAACCTGGCTGCGACCTTCGCCAACGTGACTGCAGACTTCTGCGTCATGTCGTTCACCACCGACTGGCGCTTCTCGCCTGCCCGCTCCCGGGAACTGGTGGACGCACTCATGGCGGCCAAGAAGAACGTCTGCTATCTGGAGATCGACGCACCTCAGGGCCACGATGCGTTCCTGATCCCGATCCCGCGCTACTTGCAGGCCTTCTCCAGCTACATGAACCGAATTGTACTTTGAGGACGCCATGAGAGCCGATCTGGAAATCATCCAAGAATGGATCCCTGCGGGCAGCCGCGTGCTCGACCTTGGTTGCGGCGACGGCGAACTGCTGGCGTGGCTGCGCGACAACAAGCAAGTCACCGGCTACGGCCTTGAAAACGACGCCGATAACATTGCTCGCTGCATCAGCAAAGGCGTCAACGTCATCGAACAGGATCTGGACAAGGGCCTGGGTAACTTCGCCAGCAACAGCTTCGACGTCGTGGTCATGACCCAAGCGCTGCAAGCGGTGCATTACCCGGACAAGATCCTCGACGAAATGCTGCGCGTGGGCCGACAGTGCATCATCACTTTCCCGAATTTCGGTCACTGGCGCTGCCGCTGGTACCTGGCGACCAAGGGCCGGATGCCGGTGTCGGACTTTCTGCCTTACACCTGGTACAACACGCCAAACATCCACTTCTGCACCTTCGAAGACTTCGAAGAGCTGTGCCGTGGCCGCCACGCGAAGGTCATTGATCGGCTGGCAGTGGATCAACAGCATCGGCATGGCTGGGCCAGCAAGCAATGGCCTAACCTGTTGGGTGAGATCGGTATCTACCGGGTTAGCAGCCCGGGGTTGCAAGAACATCAGATCGCGATCTAAAAATTACGCACAAACCCTGTAGGAGCGCGCTTGCCCGCGATTCGATTTTGAACTTGGCCTATTGGTCGCCTGAACGAATGCCATCGCGGGCAAGCGCGCTCCTACACCTTTGATTAGGAGAACAACCATGCATCGCCTGGCAATCATGTTGATGTGCGCCCTGAGCCTGTCGACATTTGCTGCTGACTACGCCAGGCCGAATCGGCAGGAAACGTTCGGAGACGTGACGGTCCACTACAATGCTTTTGCTTCAACCACTTTGTCAGCGGACGTGGCGAAAGCATCCGGTTTGATCCGCAGCAAACAGCTGAACGTAATGAACATCACCGTGCTCAAGGCGGGCAAGCCAGCGCCGTCTGTGGTGACAGGTACCTACAAGGACCTGACCGGACGCCCTGAACCACTGACCTTCAAGCAGGTAACGGACAAAGGCTGGATCAGCTACATCGCGCAGTTCCCGCTTGAACAGGCCGGAACCTACACCTTCAACATTGATGTGAAAGCCGGGAATCAGGACAAACATTCCTTCAGCTTCAATCAAGAACTCTATCCAGGCGAATGATGACTTTCCCGCAGCTCGTATTGGCCAGCCACAACGCTGGCAAGCTCAAAGAACTCCAGGCCATGCTCGGCGACAGCGTACAACTGCGCTCTATCGGCGAATTCAGCAGCGTGGAGCCTGAAGAAACCGGTCTTTCGTTCGTCGAGAATGCCATTCTCAAGGCTCGCAACGCGGCGAGGATTTCCGGCTTGCCAGCGCTGGCTGACGATTCGGGGCTGGCGGTGGATTTCCTGGGCGGTGCACCAGGCATCTACTCCGCGCGCTATGCCGACGGCCAAGGCGATGCCGCCAACAACGCCAAGCTGCTCAACGCCCTCAAAGACGTACCTCAAGAGCAACGCGGCGCGCAGTTCGTTTGCGTACTGGCGCTGGTGCGTCATGCCGATGATCCATTGCCGATCCTCTGTGAAGGCCTGTGGCATGGGCGCATCCTGACCGCTGCCAGCGGCGAGCACGGCTTCGGTTACGATCCGCTGTTCTGGGTGCCGGAGCGCGATTGCTCCAGCGCCGAACTAAGTCCCGCCGAGAAGAACCAGCTCAGCCACCGCGCCCGGGCCATGGCGATCCTGCTTACGCGTCTGGGCTTGAAATGACCCACGAAACACCTGCAAAACCGCTGTTCCTCAGCGCAACCGGTTTCTCATCGACCGAGCCGAGGACAGCCTTGCCGCAACTGCCGCCGCTGTCGCTGTACATCCACATCCCGTGGTGCGTACGCAAATGCCCATACTGCGATTTCAATTCCCACACCGCCAGCCCCGTGCTGCCGGAAGCGGAGTACATCGACGCGCTGCTGGCCGATCTGGATCTGGACCTGCCTTACGTTTATGGGCGCGAACTCAGTTCGATCTTCTTCGGCGGCGGCACGCCGAGCCTGTTCAGCGCAGAAGCGCTGGGCCGCTTGCTCCAGGGAGTCGAGCAACGCATTCGTTTTACCAGTGACATCGAGATCACCCTGGAGGCCAATCCCGGCACCTTCGAGCAGGTCAAGTTCAGCGCCTATCGCGGGCTGGGCATCAATCGCCTGTCCATTGGTATCCAGAGCTTCCAGGAAGCCAAACTCAAGGCACTGGGGCGTATTCACAACGGCGATGAAGCCATTCGGGCCGCCGACATGGCGCGCCAGGCGGGCTTTGATAACTTCAACATGGACTTGATGCACGGCCTGCCGGATCAGTCGCCTGAGGATGCATTGGGCGACCTGCAACAAGCCATCGACCTGAAACCGACGCATTTGTCCTGGTATCAGCTGACGCTGGAGCCCAACACGGTGTTCTGGAACCAGCCGCCGACGCTGCCGGAAGACGACATCCTTTGGGACATTCAGGAGGCAGGCCAGTTGTTGCTGGCGCAGAACGGCTACGCGCAATACGAAGTGTCGGCCTATGCGCAACCCGGCCGACCGGCGAGGCATAACCTGAATTACTGGAGCTTTGGAGACTTCATCGGCATCGGTGCCGGAGCCCATGGCAAGCTCAGCCATCCGGACGGGCGCATTGTGCGCACCTGGAAAACCCGCTTGCCCAAGGATTATCTGAATCCGGCCAAGCCATTCAAGGCCGGTGAGAAGCTGCTCAGTGTTGAAGAATTGCCCTTCGAATTCCTGATGAATGCGCTGCGCCTGACAAATGGTGTGGACGCTGCATTATTTCGTGAACGCACCGGTCTAAGCCTCGATTCGCTGGCCAGTGCGCGCCAGCAAGCCGAGCAACGCGGCCTGCTGCAAGCTGATCCGACCCGATTGGTCGCAACGCCGCAGGGCCAGTTGTTTCTCAACGACCTGCTGCAATACTTTCTGATCTAAGGACCCTGCATGGATTTGATACTCGACCTGCTCGCCACCATCTCCCGCTGGAGCCGCAGCAACCTCTCGGAAATATCCCTCGCCCTGGTGGGCTGTCTGCTGGTGTTGTTTGGCGCTGACTTCAAGGGCTGGGTCGAACAACGCATCAGCAGCTTCGCGGGTGCCTTGCGCATCCCGTTGATGGCCTTGCTGGTCACCATCGGCAGCGGCGCAGCGCTGATCTATGCCACACCGTGGGTGATTCGTGGCCTGAGCCAGTTCAACAACTACAGCCTTGCGCCCGTGTTGCTGGTGGTGCTGGTGTTGATCGGGGTTGTTGCGGACAGGAAGTAAATAAACCTGTAGGAGCTGCCGAAGGCTGCGATAGACCGGGAACCGGTCGCTGCGTTTTCGCTATGTTCGCAGCCTTCGGCAGCTCCTACAGAGGATTGGTATCAGTTAATCCACCTTCTCGAACTTCAAATCCCAAACCCCATGCCCCAGACGCTCACCACGGCGTTCGAACTTGGTAATGGGGCGCTCGGCAGGGCGTGGAACGCATTTGCCGTCTTCGGCCTGGTTGCGATAACCCGGCGCGACATTCATCACTTCCAGCATGAATTCGGCATACGGTTCCCAGTCAGTGGCCATGTGCAGAACACCACCGACCTTGAGCTTGCTGCGCACCAGCTCGGCAAACGCCGGCTGAACGATGCGGCGCTTGTGGTGACGGCTCTTGTGCCACGGATCCGGGAAAAACAGCATCAGACGATCAAGGCTGTTATCGGCGATGCAACGGTTGAGCACTTCAATCGCGTCGCAATCGTAGACCCGTACGTTGGTCAGGCCCTGAGTCAGTACACCGTTAAGCAGCGCGCCAACACCCGGATAGTGCACTTCAACACCAATGAAGTCTTGATCCGGCGCAGCAGCAGCCATCTCCAGCAGTGAGTGCCCCATGCCGAAGCCAATTTCCAGCGTGCGCGGCGCAGAACGACCGAACACCTGATCGTAATCTACCGGTGCGTCGGTCAACGGCAACACATACAGCGGACGGCCTTGATCCAGACCACGCTGCTGGCCTTCAGTCATACGACCTGCGCGCATCACGAAACTCTTGATACGGCGGTGCTGGCGCTCTTCGCCTTCTTCGGCAACGGGCAGCTCTGGGTTTGGAACGAGTGGATCAGTCATCAATGGGCTCTTATAAAACGATACATAACTTTCTGGACTGGAATGCAATCTCATGTGGGAGCGAGGCTTGCCCGCGATATGGGCGACGCGATCCAAGGTGAACCGCGTCCAGCCTTATCGCGGGCAAGCCTCGCTCCCACAGGGGTTCTTTATCAGGCTGCCTTACCGAATCAACCCATCCAGCGGCGAAGACGCGCTGGCATAGAGTTTTCTGGGCATACGGCCGGCGAGGTAAGCCATACGACCGGCAATCACTGCGTGCTTCATGGCTGCGCCCATCAGGATCGGGTCCTGAGCGTGAGCGATGGCAGAATTCATCAACACCGCCTCACAGCCCAGTTCCATGGCGATGGTGGCGTCGGAAGCAGTGCCGACACCAGCATCCACCAGCACCGGCACTTTGGTTTCTTCCAGGATGATCTGCAGGTTGTACGGGTTGCAAATACCCAACCCGCTACCGATCAGGCCAGCCAGCGGCATGATCGCGATACAGCCGATTTCAGCGAGTTGACGCGCAATGATCGGATCATCGCTGGTGTAAACCATCACGTCGAAGCCTTCCTTGACCAGCACTTCGGCGGCCTTGAGGGTTTCGATCACGTTCGGGAACAGGGTTTTCTGATCCGCCAGCACTTCCAGTTTGACCAGATTCTTGCCGTCGAGCAGTTCACGGGCCAAGCGGCAGGTGCGCACCGCCTCAATGGCGTCGAAGCAGCCCGCCGTGTTCGGCAGGATGGTATAGCGATCCGGCGGCAGGACATCCAGCAGGTTCGGCTCGCCCGGGTTCTGGCCCAGATTTGTCCGGCGTACTGCGACGGTGACGATCTCGGCACCCGACGCTTCGATGGCCAGACGGGTCTGCTCCATATCCACGTATTTGCCGGTACCCACCAGCAGGCGCGACTCGAAAGTCCGACCGGCCAGAACAAACGGCTTGTCGCTGCGAACATTGCTCATTGGAAATCCTCTTGGAAGTTGAGGTCTTGCAGTTGAATCAGGAAACGTCGAAGCCTAGCCGCCGCCAATCGCGTGGACGACTTCGACCTGATCGCCTTCGTTCAAGGCCGTAGTCTCATGCTGGCTACGCGGCACGATATCCAGGTTCAGCTCGACTGCGACACGACGCCCGACAAGATCAAGGCGGGTCAGCAATGCCAGAACGGTCGCGCCGTCGGGCAATTCAAAGGGTTCACCGTTCAACTGAATGTGCATGCGCGGGAGCAGCCATCATTTTTGGGGGCGAGCATTCTAGCCCGATCAGCCGGTATGACCAAGGTAAAGCGATGTGTGGGAGCAGAGCTTGCTCGCGATAGGGACGCCGTAGATATCAGGTCCACCGCGTGCAGGCTTATCGCGAGCAAGCTCTGCTCCCACATTGACATCATTCAATTCAAAAACGGGTTGATCAAACCCCACCCAGTCGCCACGCGGTCAAGCCCAGCAACGCCCAGCCCACCAGAAACGCCAGCCCACCAAATGGCGTGATGATGCCCAATTTGCTGATGCCGGTCAGGGTCAACAGATACAGGCTGCCCGAAAACAACACAATCCCCAGCGCAAACGAGAAACCCGCCCAGGTCATGAGCCTGCCCGGAAGCTGAGCGGCAAGCACCGCCACGCCCAGAATCGCCAACGCGTGGATCAGTTGATAGAGCACGCCAGTATGGAAAATCGCCAGATACTCAGGGCTCAGGCGGTTTTTAAGGGCATGCGCGGCAAAGGCTCCGAGGGCAACGCCGGTAAAACCGAAGAACGCTGCCAACATTAAAAAGCTACGAACCATAACTAACTCCGTTCAAAAATCGTCCAAAGGCGCACGGTCTGTATAATGGCCCGCTCAACGGGTTCGGCCAAGCCATCTCTATGCTGCGTTCACTAGTACGTCGTCTTATCAAAGCCCTGCTCCTGTTTGCTGCGGGCAGCGTGTTGCTGGTCCTGATCTTCCGCTTCGTGCCGCCACCGGGCACGGCGCTGATGGTTGAGCGCAAGGTTGAATCGTGGGTCGACGGCAAGCCTATTGATCTGCAGCGCACCTGGCAGCCATGGGACAAGATTTCCAATGACCTGAAGGTCGCGGTTATCGCGGGCGAAGATCAGAAGTTCGCTGAGCATTGGGGCTTTGATGTTGAGGCCATTCAGGCTGCCATTGCCCACAATGAGATGGGCGGCTCTATTCGCGGTGCCAGCACCCTGAGCCAGCAAGTCTCCAAGAACCTGTTTCTGTGGTCGGGCCGCAGCTATCTGCGCAAAGGCCTGGAAGCGTGGTTTACCGGGCTGATCGAAATCCTTTGGTCCAAGCAGCGGATCCTCGAGGTCTACCTGAACAGTGTCGAGTGGGATGACGGCGTGTTCGGCGCTCAAGCGGCAGCGCAGCATCACTTCGGCGTGAATGCCAGCGCCCTTTCGGTGCAGCAGGCCAGCTATCTGGCAGCGGTGCTTCCCAACCCCCGCGAATGGAGCGCCAGCCGTCCAACCAGTTACGTCGCAGGCCGCGCCAGCTGGATTCGTCGGCAGATGCAGCAGTTGGGTGGAGATGATTACCTGCTGGGTTTGAATAACAGCCGTAAGCTCTGACAGGCGGACTCGAACCGGTAGGAGCGAATTCATTCGCGAACGGCTGCGCAGCAGTCGCAAATCTGGCGACCCGACTCCAGCACATGTATCGGGTAGCAGGTTTTGCTGCCGCTTCGCGCCAGTTCGCGAACAAGTTTGCTCCTACCGAGGCCGTTAAGAAGCCGGGATGTTATCCATCTGGACGCGCCCTGGATTCTGTAGGAGCTGCCGAAGGCTGCGATGGCAGTGTGTCAGTTTAAACGCTTCGCAGCCTTCGGCAGCTCCTACAGAAATGCATTCCAGTTTTGATAGACATCAGCATCAAAACAAACAAACAAACAAACAAAAACGCCCCGACCGGTTTCCCGGTCAGGGCGTTTCTTTATCGACGAACCGTTATTACGCGGCTATCGACAACTTGAGCTTGTTCATCGCGCTTTTCTCAAGCTGGCGAATACGCTCGGCGGAGACGTTGTACTTCTGCGCCAGGTCATGCAGCGTCGCTTTCTCTTCAGCCAGCCAGCGCTGATAGAGGATGTCACGGCTGCGGTCGTCCAGCACTTCCAAAGCCTGATGCAGATTGGCAGTGGAGTTGTCAGTCCAGTCGGAATCTTCCAACTGACGTGCCGGATCGTAACGATGGTCTTCCAGATAGTTCGCTGGCGACTGGAACGCGCTGTCGTCGTCGGCTTCAGCAGCCGGGTCGAACGCCATGTCGTGACCGGTCAGACGACTTTCCATCTCCCGCACTTCACGCGGCTCAACGCCGAGGCTTTCAGCCACGCGATGAACTTCTTCATTGTTCAGCCACGCCAGACGTTTCTTCTGGCCACGCAGGTTGAAGAACAGCTTGCGCTGGGCTTTGGTGGTCGCGACTTTCACGATGCGCCAGTTACGCAGGATGAACTCGTGAATTTCCGCCTTGATCCAGTGAACAGCGAACGAAACCAGACGCACACCCATTTCCGGGTTGAAGCGTTTAACGGCCTTCATCAGGCCGACGTTACCTTCCTGAATCAGATCTGACTGAGCCAGGCCGTAACCGGAATAACTGCGTGCGATGTGCACAACAAAACGCAGGTGGGCGAGGACCATCTGCCGAGCCGCCCCCAGATCCTGCTCATAATAGAGACTCTCAGCCAGTTCACGCTCCTGCTCAGGGGTCAGCAAAGGAATGCTGTTCACCGTGTGCACATAGGCTTCCAGGTTCGCACCCGGGACTAAGGCATACGCAGGTTGCAAAGAAGTGGTCATACGAAATGTTACCTCCGTCACATGACTCGTGCAGTTCAGCACTGCGAAATTGACTCGGGAACCGCTATACAAGTTCCCTGTATAAAAAAGTCAATACATGAAGAAAAATTTACCGAGGTGCCAGCTCTCTCAAATGGCGTGCTACTGCAATCCAGGCACCGATATACCCTAACAACACCGCTCCAAGCAAGAGTGATAGACCATCGGACGCTGGAACGCCAGCCAGAGAAAAGTCACTTCCGTACAATCCGGCCAGTCCAATTACCGCGTCGTTGAGCCAGTCCAGCCCGAAAGCCAACACACCCCAAGACAGAAAACCTGCGCCAAGCCCATACAATGCGCCCATATAAAGGAAGGGACGCCGTACATAACTATCGGTGCCGCCTACCAGCTTAATGACTTCGATTTCGGTGCGGCGGTTCTCGATGTGCAGACGAATGGTGTTACCAATCACCAGCAGCAATGCCGCCACCAATAACACGGTCAGGCCAAACACAAAGCGGTCGCCCAACTTTAGAATCGCCGCCAGACGCTCAACCCAGACCAGGTCCAGTTGCGCCTGCTCGACGTTGGGCATGCCTGCAAGTTGAGTCCGCAAGGCCTCTAGCGCAGGTTTGTCCACCTCATCCGGAGTCACCAGCACGACGCCCGGCAGCGGGTTTTCCGGCAATTCCTTGAGCGCTTCACCCAAGCCGGATTGCTGCTGAAACTCCGCCAACGCCTGTTCCCGGCTGATGTATTCAGCCTCGGAGACGCCTGGCATCAGACGAATTTCGTTACGTAATTTTTCGCCCTCGCTGGCGCTGGTATCCAGCTTCAGGTAGATCGAGATTTGTGCAGCGCGCTGCCAGGAACCACCCAACCGCTCGACATTGTTGAGCAACAACGACAAGCCCATGGGCAGACTCAAGGCAATCGCCATCACCAGACAAGTGAAGAAGCTGCCGATCGGTTGCTTGCCCAAGCGACGCAAGCTGTCGATCAAGCTTGAACGATGCGCTTCCAGCCAGGCGTTGAACAGCGTACCGAAGTCTGGACCGTCATCGTCATGGCTGTTTTTTGACTTTTTCGGAGCAGGATCGGCGGCTTTCGGCGATACGCGCTCGGAAACCTTAGGGGAACGTGTGGCACTCATACCCCAGCCTCCCCGTCACCGATGAGGCGACCGCGTTGCAGAGTGAGCATTCGGTGACGCATACGGGCGATCAGCGCCAAATCGTGACTGGCAATCAGCACGCTGGTGCCGAGGCGATTAATGTCTTCGAATACACCCATGATTTCCGCTGCGAGCCGTGGATCGAGGTTACCGGTGGGTTCATCCGCGAGCAGCAAAGCGGGACGATGCACAATGGCGCGAGCAATGCCGACCCGTTGTTGCTGGCCGGTAGACAGATCGCCGGGGTACAGCTCGGCCTTGTCGGAAAGAGCCACGCGCTCCAAAGCGGAGTCCACGCGTTTCGTGACTTCCAGCTTGGACAAACCAAGAATCTGCAGCGGCAACGCGACGTTGTTGAAGACCGTACGATCAAACAGCAACTGGTGATTCTGGAACACCACGCCGATCTGGCGGCGCAGAAATGGAATCTGTGCATTGCTGATCTGACCAAGATCCTGCCCCGCCAACAGCAGTTTGCCGGTGGTCGGACGCTCCATGGCCAGCAGCAGGCGCAGCAAGGTGCTTTTGCCCGCGCCGGAGTGGCCGGTCACGAACAGAAACTCGCCACGACGCACTCGAAAGCTCAGCTCATGCAAGCCGACGTGTCCGTTCGGATAGCGTTTACCGACCTGTTCGAAACGAATCATGTGCGCTCGCGCTCCGCAAACAGGGCCTGAACAAACGGCTCGGCCTCAAAAGTACGCAGGTCATCAATGCCTTCGCCCACGCCGATATAGCGGATAGGCAGATCAAACTGTTTGGCGAGCGCAAAGATCACGCCGCCTTTGGCCGTACCGTCCAGCTTGGTCAACGCCAGACCGGTCAGGGACACCGCCTGGTGGAAATGCTTGGCCTGACTGATCGCGTTTTGGCCGGTACCGGCGTCCAGCACCAACAGAACTTCGTGAGGTGCTTCGGCGTCCAGTTTGCCGATGACCCGTCGCACCTTCTTCAATTCTTCCATCAGGTTGTCTTTGGTTTGTAGACGACCGGCGGTGTCAGCGATCAGCACGTCGATACCGCGGGCCTTGGCGGCCTGCACAGCATCGAAGATCACCGAGGCGGAGTCGGCACCGGTATGTTGAGCGATGACCGGAATCTTGTTGCGCTCGCCCCAGACCTGCAGTTGCTCGACGGCAGCGGCGCGGAACGTGTCACCGGCGGCGAGCATGACTTTCTTGCCTTCCAGTTGCAGCTTCTTCGCCAGCTTGCCAATCGTGGTGGTTTTGCCCGCACCGTTGACGCCGACGACCAGAATCACGAAAGGTCTGTGCGACGCGTCGATGACCAGCGGTTGCTCAACCGGTTTGAGCATTGCCGCCAACTCTTCCTGCAGCGAGGCGTATAACGCCTGGGCGTCGGTGAGCTGCTTGCGTGCCACTTTCTGGGTCAGGCTGCGGATGATCACACCCGTTGCCTCGACGCCAACGTCGGAGGTCAGCAGGCGGGTTTCAATCTCTTCCAGCAGATCATCGTCGATCGCTTTCTTGCCCAGGAACAGGCTGGCCATACCTTCGCCAATGCTGGCGCTGGTTTTGGACAAACCTTGTTTGAGGCGAGCAAAGAAGCCAGCCTTGGTCGCTTCAGGCTGAGCAGCAACAGGCGCTGGCGGGGGTTCGATGATGGGTGCAACAGCTGCAGCAGCGGCCGGAGCCATGGCAGCAACCACGGGAGGAACAACCGGCTCAGGTTGCGGCTCGGGTTCTATCGCAACCGGTTCTGGCTCTGGCTCTGGCTCTGGAGTGATGGTCGATTCCGGCTCGGCAATCGGCACGTCAATACGAGGCGACTCAGGCTGCGGTTCAACCGGATCGGCAACAGGCGCAATCGGTGGCGTAACGTGCAGCTCGTACTCATTGACCAGCGCGACAGGCTCTTCGGCGACCGGCAAGGTCAGCCAAGGCTCTGGCGTCGGCTCGCCCGGCTGAACCTGTTCCACGACAGGCTCAACAGCGATTTCGTGCGCAGGCTCGGGCGTCAATGCCGGAGCAAGCTGCGGCTCAGCCGTCAGCGGAGTCGATTCAATCACCGGCTCCGGCGCTGCTGTGGATAAGTCTTGAGGCTGTTCGGCAGTGGTTTCCTGCGGCTTTTTGCGCAGCCATCCGAACAGGCCTTTCTTCTCACCAGCCGGGGCTGGGGTCTTCTTGTCGTCGTTGGAACCAAACATGGAGGACGGCTATCTCAAGGTAGCGACGCGCCAGAGCGGCGCCTCTGAAAAATTCTGATATGCGAAACAGACTACATTTGAGTCTGCTTGTTCATCTGCTGGCCAAGCATAATCCGCAGTTTCCTGTAGGAGTGAGCTTGCTCGCGATAAGGCTGGAACAGCCTTCTGGCTGATTTGAATTCAAACCCTTTTGCCAGCGCTGCGCACTGGATCGCGAGCAAGCTCACTCCTACAGAGGTCTTTGCCGATCTCCAACCCGCGCATTCCTGCATCTTTGTCATGGTCGCAGAGCAAACAGGCCGCTATCCTAACACCCCCGCGCCCGTGGACGCTAAGTTCAAACGGGCCGTCTTACAGGTTCAAATTACGAATGAATGCTCTAGCCCGCCGTGCCGCAGGCCTGCTGTTCGGCACAATTTGTCTGCCATTCGGCGCAATGGCCGCCGATCCGCAACCTACTCATGAATTCACCCTCGACAATGGCCTGAAGGTCATCGTTCGCGAAGATCACCGCGCGCCGGTTGTAGTGTCGCAGGTCTGGTACAAAGTGGGTTCCAGCTACGAGACCCCAGGCCAGACCGGCTTGTCCCACGCCCTTGAACACATGATGTTCAAAGGCAGCTCGAAAACCGGTCCAGGCGAAGCGTCGCTGATCCTGCGGGATCTGGGCGCCGAAGAGAACGCATTCACCAGCGACGACTACACCGCCTACTACCAAGTGCTGGCGCGTGATCGTCTGGCCGTGGCCTTTGAGCTGGAAGCTGACCGCATGGCCAGTCTGAAGCTACCGGCTGACGAGTTCAGCCGCGAAATCGAAGTGATCAAGGAAGAGCGCCGCCTGCGCACCGACGATAAGCCGACGTCCAAAGCCTTCGAGCGCTTCAAGGCCATGGCTTATCCAGCCAGCGGCTATCACACGCCAACTATTGGCTGGATGGCTGACCTTGAACGCATGAAGGTCGAAGAGCTGCGCCACTGGTATGAATCCTGGTATGTACCGAACAACGCCACGCTGGTGGTAGTAGGCGACGTCAAACCCGACGAAGTCAAAGCCTTGGCTGAACGTTTCTTCGGGCCGATTGCGCGCCGTGACGTACCGCCTTCGAAGAAGCCGCTGGAGCTGGCCGAACCTGGCGAGCGCCGCATCACTCTGCATGTACAGACTCAGCTGCCGAGCCTGATGTACGGCTTTAACGTGCCAAGCCTGGCCACCGCCGAGGATCCGCGTTCGGTCAACGCACTGCGCCTGATCGCAGCTTTGCTGGATGGCGGCTACAGCGCGCGCATCCCGACGCGCCTTGAACGCGGTGAAGAGCTGGTATCAGGCGCAGGCTCGAACTATGACGCCTTCGCCCGGGGCGACAGCCTGTTCATGATCAGCGCCACGCCCAACACTCAGAAGAAGAAAACCCTGGCTGACGTCGAAGCCGGCATCTGGCGTTTGCTCAACGAGCTGAAAACCAAGCCGCCAACCAACGAAGAGCTGGAACGCGTACGTGCTCAGGTAATCGCGAGCCTGGTCTACGAGCGCGACTCGATCACCAGTCAGGCCAGCACCATTGGCGAACTGGAAACCGTCGGCCTGTCGTGGAAGTTGATCGACGAGGAACTGGCCGCGCTGCAAAGCGTGACTCCGGCAGACATTCAGAAAGCCGCCAGCACCTATTTCACCCGTGAGCGCCTCAGCGTTGCGCACGTTCTACCTGAGGAGAAAGCAAAATGAGTGAGCGCAACGGCCCACGTAAGATGCTGTTTGGCCTGCTGTTGACCACCAGCCTCGGTGTTTTCGCTGCCCAGTCGGCACTGGCTGAAGAAGCCGCCAGCGACGCCGCGCCCGCACGCCCGGCTCTGGAGTCCTTGAAAGAGCTCGACGGCAAGGCGCCGGCGCGCCGCAGCCTGGATATTCAGACCTGGCAAACCGCAGAGGGCGCTAAAGTCCTGTTCGTCGAAGCTCACGAGTTACCGATGTTTGATATGCGCCTGACTTTCGCAGCAGGCAGCAGTCAGGATCAGAACCTGCCGGGCGTCGCGGTGCTGACCAACGCCATGCTCAACGAAGGCGTGAAAGGTAAGGATGTAACCGCTATCGCTCAGGGCTTCGAAGGCCTCGGCGCAGACTTCAGCAACGGCGCCTATCGCGACATGGCAGTGGCTTCGATTCGCAGCCTGAGCGCGACGGACAAACGCGAGCCTGCGTTGAAGTTGTTCTCCGAAGTGGTGGGCAAGCCGACCTTCCCTGCCGACTCACTGACTCGCATCAAGAACCAATTGCTGGCCAGCTTCGAATACAAGAAGCAGAACCCGGGTTCGCTGGCAGGCGAAGAGCTCTTCAAGCGTCTGTACGGCAACCACCCTTATGGTCATCCAAGCGAAGGCACTGCCGAGTCCATCAAACCGATCACTCTCGCGCAGCTAAAAGCGTTTCACGCCAAGGCTTATGCGGCAGGCAACGCGGTGATTGCGCTGGTGGGTGATCTTTCCCGCGACGAAGCGCAGGCCATCGCTGCGCAAGTCTCGGCATCGCTGCCTAAAGGCCCGGCATTGGCGAAACTGCCAACCCCTGCCGAACCCAAGGCTGGCGAAACGCACATCGAGTTTCCTTCGAAACAGACTCACCTGATGCTCGCCCAATTGGGCATCACGCGTAACGATCCTGACTATGCGGCACTGTCGCTGGGCAACTCGGTACTCGGCGGCGGTGGTTTCGGCAGCCGTTTGATGACTGAAGTCCGTGAAAAACGCGGCCTGACGTATGGCGTCTCTTCGGGCTTCACCCCGATGCAGACTCAGGGCCCGTTCATGATTGGCCTGCAGACCCGTGCGGAACTGAGCGAGAACACCCTCAAGCTGGTGCAGGACATCGTCCGCGACTTCCTCGCCAACGGCCCGACTCAGAAAGAACTGGACGACGCCAAGCGCGAATTGACCGGTAGCTTCCCGCTAACCGCGGCCAGCAACTCGTCCATCGTTGCGCAACTGGGCGCCATCGGCTTCTACGACTTGCCGCTGACCTTCCTCGAAGACTTCATCACTCAGTCGCAGAGCGTGACTGTCGAGCAAGTCAAAGAGGTGATGAACAAGCACTTGAGCGCTGACAAGATGGTGATCGTCACCGCCGGGCCGACCGTGGCGCAAAAGCCGCTGCCGCCGCCCACCGACAAACCTGCTGAACGCCCTCTCGGGGTCCCGGAGCATTAATGGCCAATCCACGCCCTAAGGGCCATAACGGCCTGGGTCAACTGCGCATCATTGGTGGCGAATGGGGCAGTCGCAAGCTGACGTTCCCCGACGCCCCAGGTCTGCGCCCGACACCGGATCGCGTCCGCGAAACCCTGTTCAACTGGCTGGCAATGGACATTGCCGGTGCCAAAGTGCTGGATGTCTTCACCGGCAGCGGCGCGCTGTTCTTCGAAGCGCTGTCGCGTGGCGCGAGTAAAGGCCTGGCGCTGGATAACAGTGCCGCAGCGATTGCCAGCCTGCGTCAGAATCTGAGCATGTTGAATTGCACCACCGGTCAGGTCACACAGGCCGACTCGCTGCGCCATCTGGAAACCCAGACCGCCGAGCCATTCGATGTGGTTTTCCTCGACCCGCCGTTCCACCAGAATCTGCTGGCTTCGGCCTGCGCGCTGCTGGAATCACACGGCTGGCTGGCGGAAAACGCGTGGATCTACACCGAAAGCGAAACCCCGCCATCGACCACCGGTTTGCCGGGTAGCTGGCGTCTGCACCGGGAGAAAAAGGCCGGGCAGGTGTACTACGCGCTGTGGCAGCGTGGGTAACAGATAGTGGCGTTCTGAATTAATCTGTGGGAGCTGAGCTTGCTCGCGATGCGGGCGCTGCGATTTATCAGGCAAACCGCGTTGTCCTTATCGCGGGCAAGCCTCGCTCCCACAGAGAATGCGATTGATCATTGAGCTTGCAGTGAACATAGAATATCCCACAGTTTCAGGGCAATCCTTCACCTCAGGCCGTTTACACACCACCTATCCACAGTGGCGACCACTCAGCAGCAACTTCCTTACATCACTCGCCACTTGTGGCAACGTACATCGATACGCAACCCGCCGAGAGAGGACAATCGTGCTCACACGCCCAGCTAAATCCTCCTTCGCCAATCGCTTCATTCCCGCATCAGGCCTGGGCAATCCCCATCTGCAGACCTTATGGGGCCCGCTATGGCGAAGAAAAAATCGAATCGAACGACAACGTGAGCGTATCTGGCTGGCCGATGGGGACTTTCTCGATCTTGACTGGTTTGGCCCGCATGAGCTGAACACTCCACTGGTGCTGGTGCTGCACGGCCTGACCGGCTCATCGAACTCGCCTTATGTGGTCGGCTTGCAAAAGGCGATCGCTCTGGAAGGTTGGGCCAGCGTCGCACTGAACTGGCGAGGGTGTTCCGGTGAGCCGAACTTACTGTCGCGCAGTTATCACTCCGGCGCCAGCGAAGACCTCGCGTCAGTCATTGCCCACCTCAGAGCCAAGCGCCCCTTGGCGCCGCTTTACGCGGTGGGTTACTCACTGGGCGGCAACGTGCTGCTCAAATATCTGGGTGAGTCGGGCGAGAACAGTGATCTGCAAGGCGCAGTGGCCGTGTCCGTGCCGTTCCGGCTGGATGAGTGCGCCGACCGCATTGGCATGGGCTTTTCCAGGGTCTACCAGCGGCATTTCATGCGCGAAATGGTTACGTACGTAAAGGACAAACAGCGTCACTTCAAGGACGAAGGGATCAGCGAAGGGCTGGCTGAATTGTCCGCACTGGGATCGCTGGAAAACATGCGCACGTTCTGGGATTTCGATGGCCGGGTAACCGCCCCCCTGCATGGATTCGCCGACGCCAAGGATTACTACCGCCGCGCGTCCAGTCGCTATTACCTGGGAGACATCCGCACACCGACGCTGATTATCCAGGCGGCAGACGATCCGTTCGTGTTCAAGCACAGTCTGCCAGAACCGGAAGAACTGTCTGCCAGCACCGAGTTCGAGCTACAGGAAAAAGGCGGGCACGTAGGGTTCGTCGACGGCTCGCTGAAGAATCCCGGCTATTACCTTGAGCGGCGGATTCCGTTGTGGCTGACGAGTGCTCATGGGACAGGGCTTTAGCTCACATCAATCTCAGGCTTGAAACCCATATCTAAGGTAGGAGCGAACTTGTTCGCGAGGCAGCGTCCCTGAAGAAACGCGTCAAACCCTCTCGCCAACAAGTTGCCTCCTACCTTCAAGCGGTAACATGGCAATCTGTACAGAAAACTGTGTTACGCCCCCGTCGCAACCTCACGCCCCGGATCGGTAATCCACTCACTCCACGACCCCGCGTACAACGCCCCCAGCGGATAACCCGCCAGACACAGCGCAAACAGGTTATGACACGCCGTCACACCAGACCCGCAATAGGCAACCAGACTCTCTGGTGGGCGTCCCTGAAGCTTTTCGGCGAAGCGTTGCTTGAGTTGCTCAACCGGTAAAAAGCGACCGTCCGGGCCGAGGTTCTCGTTGAACGCCGCACATTGCGCACCGGGAATGTGTCCGGCAACCGGATCAATAGGCTCCACTTCCCCGCGAAAGCGAGCTTCGGCACGGGCATCGATCAGGGTCAGCCCTGGTTTATTGAGACGTTTCTGCAATTGATCGGCACTCAACACCAGAGAGTCATCAGGCTGGCCCTTAAAATTCCCCGGCTCTTTGCCCGGAGGATCAAGGCTTAACGGCAAACCTGCAGCGTGCCAGGCCTTCAGCCCACCATCGAGAATAAATACTCCGTCACGCTTGCCCAGCCAGGCCAGCAGCCACCAGGCCCGAGCAGCGAAAGCGCCAGGTCCGTCGTCGTACAGCACGATATCGCTGTCGGCGTTAATGCCCCAATACTGCAAGCGCTCAACCAGCTTATGTGGATCTGGCAAAGGATGACGACCGGTTTTCCCCTTGCTGACCGGACCGCTGAGATCACGCTCCAGATCGGCGAAAGACGAGCCGTCGATGTGCCCGTCAGCATAGCTGCGCTGGCCGTAGGAGGTATCTTCCAGAGCAAAACGACAATCGAGAATCACCAGCCCCGGCTGTAGCTGGCGAGCGGCCAACCGCTGCGGGCTGATCAGTTGCGCGATAGGCATGACAAGCTCCTGTGGACAATTGAAAGGTTCAGCATTTTCCCAGATCGTTGCAGCTCACGAAGTTCAGACTCCATCCGCCAGCGCTTGATGCAACGGTACGTAAAATTCTTCGCACAGCGCTTTCACTTCGTCTTGCGCCTGCGGGGTCACGTAGCCCGACTCAAGCATCAGCACCTGATAAACGCCACGGCGCATGGCGTCCGCACTCAGGTGAGTGCTGGTTTCCCGCGTAGTACAGAGGAAACGCACCCACGACGTCAGAACGATCCAGGTATTGAGCGTCAGCGACTCAATTTGCACCTTGTTCATCTGCAGGATGCCAGCCTCAACGAATCCGCCATAAATGGCCATGGCCTGAATCAGGCAATGCTGCGAAAAGCGTCGATAACGCGCGGCCAGTTCCACATCGCAATCCAGCAGATGCTCCAGATCGCGATGCAGAAAACGATAACGCCACATCCCGTCGAGAATTTCCAACAGGTAATAACGTTTGTCTTCAACGCTGGGCAAGCGACCTTTGGGCGGACGCAGAAAGGTGTTCACCAGAGTTTCGTATTCGGTGAAGAGCTCGGCGATGATCGCCTGCTTATTAGGGAAGTGGTAATACAGATTGCCCGGCGACATCTCCAGATGCGCCGCGATATGGTTGGTGCTGACACTGCGTTCGCCCAATTGATTGAACAGTTCCAGACTGTTCAGCACGATCCGTTCACGGGTTTTGATACGCGGGGTCAGGCTCACACTTGATCGCTCGGCTGTTATCGGTATCCAGCGATCTTAACGCAAGCATGAGGTCCGGGCATCAACCGTCCGGACATCACTTTCCTTCAAGGACGCTTGCCAATTTCCCCTTGCTGCGCAGTCCAGGGCTTAACCTGCTCGCCCCACGGCTCTGTCGGATAATCCGCTGTCAGATAAACATGCAACTCCATGGCAAAGTGCGGTGCCCAGCATCAACCCGGCCTGCTCGGCCATCGCCGCGACTTTCAGATAACGCGTAATACCACCACCTCTTGGCACATCCTTAATGACACCCTATAGGCGTACACCGCGCAAATAGTTGTAGGCTTATAGGCTTACATTTTTTATACAGATGCATGCCTATGAGCTAACATAAAAATACATATGTACGCCTGAAGGCTTACGATTTTTTCTAAAATCACAACCTGTAGGCCTACGGTTATTTCTGCAAAGCTGCCTGATGGCTGCCAAAAGGGGGATTCCATGGGTACTTCGTCACTGAACAAGCTGCGTCTGAATCAGGTAGAGCGTGCATTGGAACCATTCACTGCTTTAAAAGGCAAAACCGTACCACCCGGGGGTTGGCTGCGTTCAATCCGAGAGTCGCTCGGCCGCTCTTTAAGGAGTCAGGCTGCATATCTGGACCTGTCACCAACGACCCTCCAGAAATCCGAAAAGTCTGAAGCCGAGGACCGGATCACGCTCGGTCAGCTGCGAAAGCTGGCAAATGGACTGGATTGCGAGCTGGTCTATGCACTTGTGCCAAAAAAGCCACTGCACGAAATGGTCGAAGACCGTGCGCAATGGCTGGCACAGAAAGAAGTGATGGGGGTTTCACACACCATGGCCCTTGAAGATCAGCGTCCCTCTGACGCATTCGTCGAACGTAAGGTGAATGACCGGCGTCAGGAGTTGCTAGCGGGTGCATGGAGCCGACTGTGGCGTTAGAGACGAACCTGAAACCCGGGCAAACGCCCCTGGATGCTGACGAATCAGCCGGACTCAAGCCAAAACACATCAGCACTCAAGGCGAGCTTGACGAATGGGAAGCTGAAAACCTGCTCAGCGCCACTCGATGGCTCAACGGCCAGAAAAAGCTTGATGTGCTGAATGAAAAATTTTGCCGCAACCTGCACAAGAGAATGTTCGGCGACACCTGGATTTGGGCAGGCACGTTTCGGAAAACCGAAAAGAATATTGGTTGCGACCCCATTCAGATAGCGATCCAGCTAAATCAGCTTTTGGGGAACGTTACCTATTGGATCGAAAACGAGACCTTTGAGCCGGACGAGATAGCCGCTCGCTTCCATCGCGAACTCGTCTGGATACACCCCTTCCCTAACGGAAACGGCCGACACGCTCGCTACATGGCTGACGCCCTTCTGAGGCAGTGCGGCCATCCGGAGTTCTCTTGGGGAAGCAAAAACCTCGTCTCAGCCAGCGAAGTTCGAGGTCGATACATCCAGTCCCTGCGCGACGCGGATGCAGGGAATTACGCTTTGCTTATTGAGTTCGTCCGTAGCTGAATCACGGCTAACTCAAAGCATAGATCCTAGGAAAACGTAGCAGCCCAACACGGAATTTGACTTTCTAGAGCAACAACTCTAAAACCAGTGGATAACTCTAAACGGAATTGCCACATGCCTGCCGAACTCGCCTGGTTATCGGATCGCTCACAACCCACCAGCGAACTTGAGCGAGTGTTTGCCGAGCAGCGCAAAGCCTTTGCCGCCAATCCGATGCCTACCGCAGACCAGCGCCTGCAATGGCTTGCCAGTCTGCATGACCTGCTCTGCGCCGAGCAGCAGGCTTTGATCGAGGCAATCAGCAGTGACTTCAGCCATCGCAGTGCTGATGAGACGATGCTCGCCGAGTTGATGCCCAGCCTGTTCGGCATCAAGGACGCCCGTAAGCACCTGAAAAAATGGATGAAGCCTGCCAGACGAAAAGTGGGCATCGCTTTCCAGCCCGCATCAGCCAAGGTGGTGTATCAACCGCTGGGCGTCGTGGGGGTTATCGTGCCCTGGAATTACCCGCTGTTTCTGGCAATCGGGCCAATGATCGGGGCGTTGGCGGCGGGTAATCGGGTGATGCTCAAACTCAGTGAGTCAACACCGGCCACGGGTGAACTGCTCAAACGTCTTTTCGCGCAGGTGTTCCCGGAGGATCTGGTCGCCGTAGTGCTGGGCGAAGCGGACGTCGGCATCGCATTCTCAGGGTTGCCGTTCGACCACTTGTTGTTCACGGGCGCAACCAGCGTTGGCAAGCATGTCATGCGTGCTGCTGCGGAAAATCTCACGCCGGTTACGCTTGAGCTTGGTGGCAAGTCCCCGGCTATCGTGTCCCGTGATGTGCCGTTGAAGGACGCGGCCGAGCGCATCGCTTTCGGCAAGACGCTAAACGCCGGGCAAACCTGCGTCGCGCCTGATTACGTATTGGTGCCGGAGGATCGCGTGACAGGATTCATCGAAGCGTACAAAACCGCCGTCCTCAGGTTTTACCCCACGCTGGCTGACAACCCGGATTACACGGCGATCATCAATCAGCGTCAGTTGGCTCGGCTGAACCATTATCTGGATGACGCCGCAGACAAAGGCGCACAGATTATTTCGCTTTACGAAAGCGGCCAGGATCGACGCATGCCGTTCAGCCTGCTGCTTGATGTCAGCGAAGATATGCTGGTGATGCAGGACGAAATCTTCGGCCCACTCCTGCCCATCGTGCCGTACTCAAGGATCGACGAGGCATTCGCCTACGTAAATCAGCGCCCTCGCCCACTGGCCTTGTATTACTTCGGCTACGACAAAGCCGAACAACAACGCGTGCTGGAACAGACTCATTCCGGCGGTGTGTGCCTGAATGACACCCTGATGCATGTCGCCCAGGATGACTTGCCGTTTGGCGGCGTCGGCCCTTCAGGCATGGGCCATTACCACGGCCATGAAGGCTTCCTGACCTTCAGCAAGGCCAAAGGCGTGCTGATCAAACAGCGTTTCAACACTGCCAGGCTGATCTATCCGCCTTATGGGAAAGCGATGCTAAGGTGGGTCTATAAACTGTTTATCCGGTGATGGCTGGGCTCTGTCTTTAGTGCATACGAATCGACACCGCACTGCAGGAGCTCGCGTTGCTCGTGAGCTCCTACAGCGTCAGTGTTTGCTTCTCGACAGCGAGCTGTCAGGGGAATCGGGACAGCTCCTATCAAACAATATTCAACTATCTGATTTGGAATGCTTTTTATCTGTAGGAGCGCGCTTGCCCGCGATTCGGTCTGTCAGTCGATAAATATATCAGCTGCACTGACTCTATCGCGGGCAAGCGCGCTCCTACAGGGCTTACTTTTACTGCGCGGCAGCAGGTTTCATGGACACCGTGCAGGGATACGGCATACACAGCTCTAACACCCGACTTCAATGGCAATACGACCTTAGCCTTCAGCACTTCGACTTGGCCCACCGGGAATGCTGCGCTACCATCCGACTCCCCAAGGACTCCGACCAGGACGACGCGATGAACCGAGTGTTGTATCCAGGCACCTTCGACCCTATTACCAAGGGCCACGGCGATCTGGTCGAGCGCGCATCGCGCCTGTTCGATCATGTGATCATTGCGGTTGCCGCCAGCCCGAAGAAAAACCCGCTTTTCCCACTGGAACAGCGTGTGGAGCTGGCACAAGAGGTCACCAAGCATCTGCCGAATGTCGAGGTGGTAGGCTTTTCGACACTGCTGGCGCACTTTGCCAAAGAACAGAATGCCAATGTGTTCTTGCGTGGTCTGCGCGCCGTCTCCGACTTCGAATACGAGTTCCAGCTGGCCAATATGAACCGCCAATTGGCACCGGACGTCGAAAGTCTGTTTCTCACGCCATCCGAACGGTACTCGTTTATTTCCTCGACGCTGGTCCGTGAAATCGCAGCGCTGGGCGGGGATATCACCAAGTTTGTCCACCCGGCTGTCGCCGAGGCGCTGACTGAACGCTTCAAACGCTGAGTTTTACGGTAACGTCCGGGTGCAACGAAACGACTAATGCGGCACAATTCACCGCATTAGATTTCATATGCCCCGGCGTTGACCGTGGCAGGAGTGTTCCATGTCCCTGATCATCACTGACGATTGCATCAATTGCGACGTCTGCGAACCCGAGTGCCCGAACGAGGCGATTTCTCAAGGCGAGGAGATCTACGTGATCAATCCGAACCTGTGCACCGAATGCGTTGGCCATTACGACGAGCCACAATGTCAGCAAGTCTGCCCCGTGGATTGCATCCCGCTGGATGAAAACCGCGTCGAAAGCAAAGACGAGCTGATGAACAAATACCTGATCATCACCGGCAAGGCTTGACCCCTCGGCGCTGAATCGCCGACATCCAGCTATCTTGCCGGCCGACCAAAGCGAATCCGGCATGATCCTCAAGCACGTTCTATCCAGCGTTTTTTTGCTTTGCGCTTTGTCAGCGCAGACGACTGTCGCTGCTGAAACCGCATTTCCCCGCCCTGCAAAATCCGCCATCGCCAGCCCGCATCCAGAAGCCACTGCAGCGGGTCGGGAGATCATGGTGGCGGGCGGCAATGCCTTCGACGCTGCCGTGGCCATCAGCGCCGCGCTGGCCGTGGTTGAACCTTACGGTTCGGGACTGGGCGGCGGCGGGTTCTTCCTGTTGCGACAAAGCGGTGCGCAGACAGGCTATGTATTTCTGGATGCGCGAGAAAAAGCCCCGCTCAAGGCGACTTATGATCTCTATCGCCGCGATGGCAAGATACAACCTGGCCTATCACTGAACGGCCCGCTGGCCGCCGCCATTCCGGGCCTGCCCGCGGCATTGGTCGAACTGGGCGAGCGTTACGGCAAACTGCCCCTGAACATCTCCATGGCACCAGCTATTCGCCTGGCCTATCAGGGCTTCCCGGTCGACAGGATTTATCAGCAACGCGCTCAGGCTCGTCTATCCGCACTGCGCGACGACCCGGAAAGCGCCCGGCTGTTTCTGCGTAACGGCGAAGTTCCGGCGATGGGCGCGATCATCCAGCAGCCGGAGCTGGCCGCGACGCTGACCCGGCTGGCCAACAATGGCCGCGATGGTTTCTACGCTGGTCTGACGGCTCAGTCGTTGGTTCATGGCGTGAAAACGGCAGGCGGCATCTGGAGTTCAGAGGATCTGGATCAGTATCAGGTCGCGACCCGAGCGCCTCTGCGCTTTCGCCTAAATGACCAGCGAGAGCTGATCAGTGCCCCGCCCCCCTCCGCTGGCGGCGTAGCGTTGGCCCAAAGCCTGATGATGCTGCAGCAACTCCCATGGCAGCAGTCAGACAAAGTGCAGCGCGCCCACTATGTTCTGGAAGTACTGCGGCGCGCGTATCGCGACCGTGGCCTGCTGGGCGATCCGGACTTCGTCGCCAATCCTCTCGATCATCTGCTGGATCGCGAGTATTTGGTGCATCTGGCGGGCAGCATCAATCCTCAAGACGCGACGCCAAGCATTAGCCTTGAGCCTTCACCGCGCTGGCGTGAAGGTGAACACACCACCCATTTTGCCGTTCTGGACACAGACGGCAATGCAGTCGCGGCGACGCTATCAGTCAATTTGCCATTCGGCGCGGCGTTCACGGTGCCGGGTACAGGCGTTGTGCTGAACGACGAAATGGATGATTTCGCTGCCGACCCACAAGGCAGCAACGCCTATGGACTGGCAGGCAGTAAAGCCAATTCGATTGCGGCCGGGAAACGTCCACTGTCCAGCATGAGCCCGAGCTTTCTGGAAAGCCCTGATGAGTTCGCCGCATTCGGCACGCCGGGTGGCAGCCGTATTCCGAGCATGGTGCTGCTGTCGATGCTGGAGTATCTGAATGGCCAACCGGTTGCCAGTTGGCCTGCCGTACCGCGCTACCATCACCAGTATCTACCGGACGTGGTCGAGCACGAGCCGGGAGCGTTCAGTCAGGAAGAATTGAAAGCGCTGCAATCGCGCGGTTATCACTTCAAGGAAGTTTCGCGAGGCTATGGCAATCAACAAGTGTTGCTGTGGGACAAGACCGGGAAACGTATCGAAGCGGCCAGCGACCCGAGAGGCCTGGGCGTGTCAGAAACATTCGATCCGAAGGTCAGGCAAACCGCGCCCTGAGCAGGCAGGCCTTACTCCTGCCTGGCGTAACCATCACCTGTGCATCCAAGGCAGCGCACGAAAGCGGCTTTGCCAGGATCGACCACCAATGCTTTACCGGTTGCGCCGAGGTTCCCGCCAGCGGCAGCGAATGGCGAAGCAATGACAAACAGACCGGCGCCGACAATAGTGGCTGCGATCAGTAGCGGTCGGGCAATCAGCAAATCGCCGATCATGGCGTAAGCCGGTGGATTCTGGATGCTGTAAACCGGGTCTCCGCTGCCGTGATTCACCGGCTCGTTGGCCATTACAGGCATTGCCTGCAAGCCGAAAATCAAAGCCAGGCTGGCGGCGATCAGTCGAAACGGCTTCATGGCATGGTCCTTCATGTACAGCGGTTTGGGATGCCGTTAACTATAAACAGCGATGACGGTTAAGCAAGTGCGGCAAACACAACAATATGTTGAAGCGACTCCCTTGTGGGAGCCGGGCTTGCCCGCGATAAGTCTAGACACAACTCCCGGACAGACCGAGTCGCTAAAATCGCGGGCAAGCACCGCTCCCACAGGATTTGCATCTCATTTGAGCTTGCAGGCAAACATCGAATCGTCCACCTTCCGAGCGTTTACTCGCATCACTTCTGACACTTCGGGCAATACACACTCGCCCGCTGCCCCAGCTTGATCTCACGCAACGTAGTGCCACAGATTTTGCAGGGCTGCTCGCCACGGCCGTAGGCAAACAACTCTTGCTGGAAGTAACCAGGCTGCCCATCACCGCCAATGAAGTCACGCAATGTCGTACCGCCACGCTCGATGGCGGCGGCCAGGATGCGTTTGATCTCAATCGCCAATCTCAGATAGCGGGCACGAGAAATGGTTTTTGCCTCTCGGCGCGGATCAATACCGGCCGCAAATAACGCTTCGGTGGCATAGATATTCCCAACGCCCACCACTACCGCGTTGTCCATGATGAACGGCTTGACCGCAATGGACTTGCCCCGCGAACGCTCGAACAGGCGCTGACCATCGAACAAATCAGTCAGCGGCTCAGGGCCCAGGCGCACCAGCAGTTCATGATTAAGCGGGTCCAGGCTCCAGAGCATTGCGCCGAACCGACGTGGATCGGTATAACGCAGCGCCATGCCGGACTCCAGCTCGATATCCACATGCTCATGCTTGAGCGCGGGCATGCCGGCCTCCACCAGACGCAAGTTGCCTGACATGCCCAGGTGGCTGATCAAGGTTCCGACTTCGGCCTGAATCAGTAAATACTTGGCGCGTCGCTCGACCACCACGATCTTCTGCCCTGAGAGGCGCACATCCAGATCTTCCGGGATCGGCCAGCGCAGACGTCGGTCACGCACAATGACGCGGCTGACACGTTGACCTTCGAGGTGAGGCGCAATGCCCCGGCGGGTGGTTTCAACTTCGGGTAGTTCAGGCATGGATAACTCGGTGATGCGCGAAGCGATGCAACAGTGCGCAGGATCAGTGCGCGGACAGTTCGCGAATGCTTTCTTTAAGGTTTTCGAAATCGTAATCGGACAGACCAACGTAATCGAGGATCAGATGCCCGATGGCATCCCACTCGTGATCTTCGTCTTCGTTGCCGAGTACCTTGTGCGACGCGCAGATATGCTCGGCCATTTTCAACACTGCCAGCAGGTTCTTCAGCGGTGCATTACGGTTGGAGTCATCCTGAAAAATCGCCAGTGCGTTATGGTGATTAGCGATGGCGTTGGTGACATGTTCGGGCAAACGCCAGGACTTCGCAGTGAAATAGCCTACAACGGCGTGATTGGTATCAAACGTTTCGTTTTCAGTGTCCACGACCCGGCGCTCCCCACGTGCACTGGTATAAGCCTGCTCCAAGACCTCCATATAGTTGGGAAAGCGCTTAAGCATCAGGGGAATGCCGCAGTCATGGAAAAGACCCAGCGCGTAGGACTCGTCCACAGTTTGCGAGCCAATGCGCTTGGCCAGCGTCAGACTGGTCATCGCCACGTCCTGAGTCGAATCCCAGAAACGGTTCAGCGTCACGATGGTTTCATCGCTCATCTCGCCCTTGATCGACTGCGCATTGATCAGGTTGATCACAGAGCGAATCCCCAACAGATTGACCGCCTTCTGGATCGAGGCAATCTTGTTGGCAAGCCCGTAGTGAGCCGAGTTGACGATTTTCAGCAGAGCCCCTGACAAACCAGGATCTTGAGAAATCAGCTTCGCGATCACATCAAGATCGGGGTCGGGCATGTACTGCTCCATCTGCAAATCCACCATGATTTGCGGTTGCGGAGGCACACTGATGCCTTGCAAGACGTGCTGAATCTGCTCGGACGTAAGCTCTTGGGACATAGGTCAACACTCAAGGACAGATCTGGATTCTACTCCTTCATGCCCGTGGCTTTATAGCCATCAATGCCGACGGTAATCGCCTAAAAGGCGTCAATTATCCCGACACTGAAGCAACGGCCCTTGCAAGCCGCTAAAAAATATCGAGATGTGCAGGCATTTCAAGCTGCGAAGATTCTGTAGAAATCTGTTTCAAAAGCAGGACTCGGGCGGTTGGGATGATCGAGCCTGCGGCTGCACAACCGCTAGCCGGTTAATTCACATCATCGCGCCCCAGAGCGAGATGACGCGCTATAATCCCGCTCTTTTTTCCGGAGCGACGTCATGTCCCTGCCTAGCTTGCGCCTCAAAGCCAACGCCGACCGTCGCCTGCGCGCCGGTCACTTGTGGGTCTACAGCAACGAAATCGACGTAGCCGCGACCCCGCTGCACGGCTTTGCCGCAGGTGATCAAGCCGTGCTGGAAGCCGCAGGCGGCAAAGCGCTGGGCATCGTCGCCATGAGCCCCAACAACTTGATCTGCGCCCGCCTGCTGTCGCGGGACGTCAAGTTGCCGCTGGACAAATCGTTGCTGGTGCATCGCCTCAATGTGGCCTTGTCTCTGCGTGACCGCCTGTTCGACAAGCCGTTCTATCGCCTGGTCTATGGCGACTCGGACCTGCTGCCGGGCTTGGTCGTTGATCGTTTCGGCGACATTCTGGTGGTCCAGTTGGCGTCAGCCACCATGGAAAAACACAAGGAAGACGTGCTTGCCGCCCTGGTTCAAGTGCTCAAGCCAAGCGGCATCCTGTTCAAGAACGACTCGGCTGCGCGGGATGCAGAAGGCCTGAACCGTTATGTGGAAACCGCATTTGGCCTGGTTCCGGAGTGGGTCGCGCTGGAAGAGAACGGCGTGAAATTCGAAGCGCCGGTCATGGAAGGTCAGAAAACCGGCTGGTTCTACGATCACCGCATGAACCGCGCACGCATAGCCCCGTACGTAAAAGGCAAACGTGTTCTGGACCTCTACAGCTACATCGGTGGCTGGGGCATTCAGGCCGCAGCGTTCGGCGCCACTGACGTAACCTGCGTCGATGCCTCTGCATTTGCACTGGACGGTGTGGAGCGCAACGCTGCACTGAACGGTTTTGCGGAGAAACTCACCTGCATCGAAGGTGATGTGTTCGCAGCCCTTAAAGAGCTGAAAGCCAGCGAAGAGCGCTTCGACGTCATCGTTGCCGACCCTCCGGCCTTCATCAAACGCAAGAAAGACCTGAAAAACGGTGAAGCCGGATACCGTCGCCTGAACGAGCAAGCCATGCGATTGCTCAGCAAGGACGGCATCCTGATCAGCGCGTCGTGCTCGATGCATTTGCCGGAAGATGACCTGCAAAACATCCTGCTGACCAGCGCCCGCCACCTGGATCGCAACATCCAGCTGCTCGAGCGCGGCGGCCAGGGCCCGGATCACCCGGTACACCCGGCGATCGCCGAAACGCGCTACATCAAGAGCATCACGTGCCGGTTGTTGCCGAATAGCTAAGCTGTAACGACTCCCTTTGAATCAAGGGGAGTCGTATTTCTCCAGCCGGATTTTCAGGTCACGAGTAGCAGATCTGAAACCGAAGCTCACTATCATGAGACCAAAAATTGCTACCGCGAATCCTAGAAGAATCACGGCCTCTTGATCGATTATCCCCGCTATAACCATCCCGAAAAACACCATGTTGCAGATACCCATAATTATCATCGTCGGGATATAGCTCATTCCAGGATTGCCCTTATCTCCTAGAGCATCAAGCTGCTCTTGAGGGGAGATCAACATGCATCGACAATGTGGACAGGCCAAAGGCTGCCTTATAAACAATGTTTTTTGCTGCTCCTTGCTTGGTAAAAACGTTTTGTCGCAATCACTGCAATCCGCCTTCATGCCTACGACACAAACAAAATTGTCGCCCACTTCATCCTCCCGACCAAACCGGGCCTCCCTAGTGGAAAGCGCTGCGGTGCGTCGGCATCCTATAGAGATGACTGGATGTAAAAAATCCGTCAGCAGCACTTTCAGAAACCTCCTACAAACAAAACTGTACGTTAGATACCACGATCATCTGCCGAGCTATTCGCTGTCATCCTAGCCAAGACTTTCTACCGCAAGTCAGAATTCCGTCACTGTCACACCCCGGCAATGAACCCGAACGGTTTTTGACGGTCAGTGTGTGGGGATAAAAAAGGATGGCGTTGCTGGCGTTGAGCCCCAAAAGGCTCATGTATTCCCCTTTTCGCCCATGCCGATCATCCATCGCAGTTGCAGCGCTTTTGCCCTGCAGATCACTGCCCCATCTTTACCGGCCCGACCATCGGCGCCTTTATCTTTCCTTTTATCGAAGATAACCATGTCTATGTCTCGTCATCTTTCAGCATTCATTTCTCGTCTTCCTCGTGTTTTCAACTACTGCACTCTAGGCGCTGGCTTGCTGATCGCTGCTTGCACTACAGCCCATGCGGCAGAACCCAAAGCCAACGACCGCTGGGTCAGTGACAGCCTCAATACGTATGTGCGCAGCGGACCAACCGACGGCTATCGGATTGTCGGTACCCTTAAGTCCGGCCAGAAGGTTGAGCTGATCAGCACTCAAGGCGAGTACAGCCAGGTGCGCGAGGGTGGTAACTCGGTATGGATTCCGACTGCCGACCTGCAAAGCCAGCCCGGCCAGGCCGAACGTCTGCCGGAGCTGACTCAACAGGTGGCTGATCTGAGTGGCCAGCTCAAGACCATCGATGACGGCTGGAAGGTGCGCGTGCAAGGCATGCAGGAAACCCTGGATACCCGTAAAAAGCTGATCGATGAGCTCGAAGCCCGCAGTAAAGACCTCAACGAGCAACTCACCGCGGCCCAGTCAGAACTGCGGACCACACAGGCCAAACTCGGCGATGAGAACAACCTCGTCCTGATGCGCTATATGGTCTACGGTGGCAGCATCGCAGGGGCAGGCCTCCTCGTCGGCCTGATCATCCCGGCCATGACACGCGGGCGTAAGAAGAATGATGGCTGGGTTTAAACCTGCGTAACGACAACTGACGCAATCGCGGGCAAGCGCGCTCCTACAGGGAAACGCATTATCAAAACTGATTTTGCGTTGCGGCACATGACGTCATCGCGAGCAAGCTCACTCCTACAGGGGAACGCATTCCAACTGTAGGAGTGAGCTTGCTCGCGATGACGTACTTAAAGCCAGACAGCATCCCAAAGCGGATAATCCCCAACGCGCTTTACCAACCTTGCTCTTAACGGGTTCGCGATGATGTAGCGGGCGGCCTTCAGCAAATCCTCGTCGTAGCGCAGGGCACGGTGGTGGAATCCTCGTTGCCAAAGCTGTTCGCTACATCCCCTCATACGATTGACCGCAATCGCACTACGGGATTTTGTGCCCTGCATCAACGCTTGCAAAGTTCCAGACTGAAGCTCGACAAGCCAATGAAAATGATCCGGCATCACCACCCACGCAAGTGAATGGATCAAACCCTGCTCCTGAGCACTTCGAAACTCTTTTACAACACAGCGTCCAAGCCTCCAATCCGCAAAAACAGGCTGTCGGCCCTTAGCTACAGAGGTGAGTAAATAGATCCGACCAGGCTCCGAGTACCTACCGGTGCGGGCTCGTTCACTACGGTGAAAATCTGACAATCCATTGCCCTCCGCTGAAAGCTTAAAACGCTAGCCTTCCGACGTTGATATTGCCGCAAAGCGAGTGCTGCCGAATGTATCGGATCCAGCGTTCATCCATAAATCCCACCCCGCACATCCCTTCTGCGCCCTACAGGTGTAGAATCGGCGCTATTCATCGCCAGTCATCCCCGGCGGGTTTATGAGCTCAGGCCGAGCGCACGGTGATCCCGTGGCGTGTCGGTTTCCCTTGCAGCAAGCGGTCACTGCCGTTTGTCCGTGACGACACTAGAGGCTCAATCCCTTTCTATTTACCTGGTTAGCCGCCCGGAGTGCTCCATGCCTGATTACCGCTCTAAAACGTCCACCCACGGCCGCAACATGGCCGGCGCTCGTGCCTTGTGGCGCGCAACCGGGATGAAGGACGCAGACTTCAAGAAACCGATTATTGCCGTTGCCAACTCGTTCACCCAGTTCGTGCCGGGCCACGTTCACCTCAAGGACATGGGCCAACTGGTTGCCCGTGAAATCGAGCGGGCCGGTGGCGTCGCCAAAGAATTCAACACCATTGCCGTGGATGACGGCATTGCCATGGGCCACGACGGCATGCTGTATTCGCTGCCGAGCCGCGAGATCATCGCCGACTCCGTCGAATACATGGTCAACGCCCACTGCGCTGACGCCATCGTCTGCATCTCCAACTGCGACAAGATCACCCCAGGCATGTTGATGGCTGCTTTGCGCCTGAACATCCCGGTGATCTTCGTTTCCGGCGGCCCGATGGAAGCCGGCAAGACCAAGCTCGCCTCCCACGGCCTGGATCTGGTCGATGCCATGGTCATCGCAGCCGACTCGACAGCCAGCGACGAAAAAGTCGCAGAATACGAGCGCAGCGCTTGCCCGACCTGCGGTTCATGCTCAGGCATGTTCACCGCCAACTCGATGAACTGCCTGACCGAAGCACTGGGTCTGGCACTGCCGGGCAACGGCTCGACACTGGCCACTCACAGCGACCGCGAGCAACTGTTCCTGCAGGCTGGCCGCACCATCGTCGACCTGTGCCGTCAGTACTACATCGAAAACAACGACGCCGTCCTGCCGCGCAACATCGCCAACTTCAAGGCGTTTGAAAACGCCATGATGCTGGACATTGCCATGGGTGGCTCGACCAACACCATCCTGCATTTGCTGGCTGCCGCTCAGGAAGCCGAGATCCCCTTCGACCTGCGTGATATCGATCGCCTGTCCCGCACCGTTCCGCAGCTGTGCAAAGTGGCGCCGAACATCCAGAAGTACCACATGGAAGATGTGCACCGCGCTGGCGGTATCTTCAGCATCCTCGGCTCGCTGGCCCGCGGCGGTCTGCTGCACACCGACCTGCCGACCGTCCACAGCCCGTCCATGGAAGAAGCGATCGCCAAGTGGGACATCACCCAGACTGACGATGAAGCTGTGCATACCTTCTTCCGCGCAGGCCCTGCCGGTATCCCGACCCAGACTGCATTCAGCCAGTCGACGCGTTGGGAAACCGTGGATGACGACCGCGAAAATGGCTGCATCCGCAGTTTCGAGCACGCCTACTCGCAAGAAGGCGGCCTCGCCGTGCTGTACGGCAATATCGCGCTGGACGGCTGCGTAGTGAAAACCGCAGGGGTCGACGAATCGATCCACGTATTCGAAGGCAACGCCAAGATCTTCGAAAGCCAGGACAGCGCTGTGCGCGGCATCCTTGCTGACGAGGTCCAGGCGGGCGACATCGTGATCATCCGCTACGAAGGCCCGAAAGGCGGCCCGGGCATGCAGGAAATGCTGTACCCGACGTCGTACCTGAAATCCAAAGGTCTGGGCAAAGCGTGCGCATTGCTCACCGACGGTCGTTTCTCGGGTGGTACTTCGGGTCTGTCCATCGGACACGCATCGCCTGAGGCGGCTGCCGGTGGTGCGATTGGTCTGGTGCGTGACGGCGACAAAGTACTGATCGACATCCCGAATCGCTCGATCAACCTGCTGATCGACGACGCAGAAATGGCCTCGCGCCGTGCCGAGCAAGACAAGAAAGGCTGGAAGCCGGTGGAAGTGCGTCCACGTAAAGTGACGACAGCGCTGAAAGCCTACGCCCTGCTCGCCACCAGTGCCGACAAAGGCGCTGTGCGCGACAAGGCGTTGCTGGACAAGCTGGTGCCTTAAGCGTTTTCAGTGAACACAAAAAACCCGGCAGCGATGCCGGGTTTTTTATTTTCAGATCACGCAGTCCCTGTAGGAGCCAACTTGTTGGCGAGACAATGGTCCTGCTTTACCTGAAATATCGTCTCGCGAACAAGTTCACTCCTACAAAATCTCATCCGGCTTGACGATCACCCAATTCTTGTCTGCCGTCACCGGCAAACCTTCTTTGGCCTGAGCCTCTGCATTGCTTTTGATCATGCCGTTCAACTGGGTCATGTATTTGTCTTTGCGGTTGATCCACAAATGCACGCCGCCCTTGTTGACGTCTACGCCGTGGAACAGCATGTAGCCATCGCTGGTTGGCGTATCGCCTGCTACGAGCACTGGTTTCTTCCATTGGTCGATGTAGGTGAGGATTGCTGCCTGCTTGCCCGCCATCCAGGTCGCTGGAGTCCAGAGATAAGGCGTCAGCTCAAGACCAAGGTTGGCCTTCTCGTCGTACTTGCCCGCCGTGATCTGCTTGCGCGCGGTGGTCAATTCACCGGTTTTCTTGTCCTTGAGCAACATGGTCACGCCGATCACGTTCTGCGGTTTGACGTTGTAGCCGTACTTGGGATCAGCGGCGACCATCCGCACCAGCTCTTCAGAAGCGGCGGTCATCACGTAGACCTCAATGCCGTTTTCCATCAGCTTGTTGAACAGTTCTTTCTGGCCGGTAAAGATGCGCGGCGGCTCGACATCAAGCTTTTTGACCACATCGCCATCGTAATAAGTGGCAGGGATCGGTTTACCCAGGGCCATCAGCTCATCGACATAACCTTTGAGCTCCTTGAGGGTAAAGCCCGAGAACACTTGAGCGACCCATGGATAGCAAACCATGTCGTCGACTTCACACAGGCGGTAGTAGTAGCTGAACAGGCTTTCCTTGTGATCAGCCGTGTCCTTGAAAGGTATCAGCTTGAGGGATGGATCGAGCTTCTCCCGGGTGATCAGCCCTTTGCTTTCCATGTACGGCAGCAGCGACTCTTCGAGGTCGAAGCGGTAACTGGTGTTGTCCATGTCGAAAACCGCGTAATTGCCCTTGTTGGCATTGGCGGCAATCATCGCGTCGAGTGCTTTTGCGGCGGGCTCAGGCCAGTGTTTCAACTCGGTGGCAGCAAACGCCTGCCCGGCCAGACCAAGGCAGAGTGCGGCGGCAAGCAATCGTGGAGCGAACTTCATCGTGGTATCCCCCTGAAAGTTAAGAGGATGGACCGTAACAAATTATGATGACTGATTGGGGATGCCAGCGACTGTGTACGTTCCGAGGGCGTCACACTGGAAGCGATTCGCGACGCAGATTTCCGATTACGACATTTTTGTGACAGAAGCAATCGATCCTCGGTAGGAGCGAACTTGTTCGCGAGGCGATATTCCAGACGGCGACAGGAACAATGCCTCGCCAACAAGTTGCCTCCTACCGGCGCTCCCAAACCTCAAAGCTATACGCAGGCTTTTCATCCACCGCTGGGTTCAACACCTCGGACACCAACGCCCATTCGGCCAGATCAAACTCCGGAAACCACGCATCGCCTTCGGGACTCAGTGCAACACGGGTCAGGTACAAGCGATCTGCCTGAGCCAGACCCTGGGCATATAACTGCGCACCGCCGATCAGCATCACTTCCGCAACGCCCTGCTCCAGCGCCCATTCTTCAGCGCGGGCAACAGCGGACTCCAGCGACGTAAAGACCTCGGCACCCTCAAGCTGCAGATCCGCTTGGCGCGTGACCACCAGATTAAGGCGACCTGGCAGCGGTCGCCCCAGCGAATCCCAGGTCTTGCGACCCATGATGATCGGCTTGCCCAGAGTCGTGGCTTTGAAGTATTTGAAATCCCCCGGCAAGTGCCAGGGCATGGAATTGTCGACGCCAATCACTCGGTTCTCACCAAGGGCGGCAATCAGGCTAAGCGGAAGTTGATTTTTCATGGCGGCGAGAATAACAGACGCTGACACTGAATTCGTAGCGGCCGATTTGCTCGAATACAGGGCGCAGAGGTTATGCTCCTTTACTGATTCATTCGACGAGACGCTGTGTGACTGTTCTGACTCCCCTCGATACCCTCTGGCTGACCGAAGCCGTGCGCCTGCGCGAAGAACAGGCCGGCCCGCTGGAAGACCTTGAAGCCAACCGTCGCGCCCGGGCCAACGGTGGCGATCTGACGAACCGCGTGCAAAGCCGGGCCCTGTGGCTGGCCGAACGCGATGGCATGCGCTCCGCACTGCCACACTGGAAACAAGGCGCCCGACTGGCCCTGATTGCACTGGCGATTCTCTCGGTACTCAGCGGTGCCGGGCTCGCCTTCGCGGCGCTGGGCGACGGCCAAACGCCGGTCAATGTGTTCTGGGCGCTGGGCAGCCTGCTCGGGCTGAACCTGATTATGCTCTTCAGCTGGGCGATGAGTTTTAGCGTCGCCGGGCAAAACACCGCCAGCCTTGGACGCCTCTGGCTATGGCTCAGTGAAAAGCTTGCCCGCGATGCCCAGGCCGCCCAACTTGCCCCTGCGCTGATTGTGCTGTTGCAGCGCAAACGCCTGAATCGATGGGTGCTGGGGGCGGCGATACATGGTTTATGGCTGCTGGCACTGGTCAGCGCGCTGGTGCTGCTATTGATGCTGATGGCGACGCGACGTTATGGCTTTGTGTGGGAAACCACTATTTTAGGCAGCGACACCTTCGTCAGCCTGACCCAGACCCTCGGCATTCTCCCGGCCATGCTGGGCTTTGCTGTACCGGACGAGTCCATGATCCGCGCCAGCGGCGACAGCGCCCTGGTTGTTGAATCAGGTCGTCAGGCTTGGGCGGCATGGCTGCTCGGCGTGCTATTGGTCTATGGCATCGTGCCGCGCCTGATCCTTGCGTTGGTGTGCCTGTGGCGCTGGCGCATCGGCCGGGCTGCACTGAGTCTGGACCTGGCCCTGCCCGGTTACAGCCAGCTTCGCGAACGCCTGATGCCCAGCAGCGAGAGACTGGGGGTCAGCGACGCTGCGCCAGAGCAACTGCATCAAGTACTGCCCAATGGCACGGCACAACAAAGCAACGGCGCATTGTTGGTCGCTATCGAGCTGGACGATGAACAGCCATGGCCGCCGCTATTGCCGGAAAACGTGGTCGATGCAGGCATTCTCGACAGCCGGGAATCCAGGCAAAAACTGCTCGATCAACTGACCCGCTTTCCGCCTGCCCGGTTGCTGATTGCCTGCGACCCACGTCGCTCACCTGATCGCGGCAGCCTTGCGCTGGTTGCCGAACTGGCTCGCTGTGCGGGCGCAACACGAGTCTGGTTGCTATCGGCCCCTGCCGGGCAACATCTGAACGCAGAGCGAGTCAGCGACTGGCACGCGGCGCTGCAGCAACTGGATCTCGCGTGGAGCGACAGCGCGCCACTGAACTGGCTGGAGACGGGTCATGACTGACAAGGACAAGATCCGCCCGCTGAAACTGTCGGTGGTCGGCCACACCAATGTCGGCAAGACCTCGCTGCTCAGAACGCTGACTCGCGACGTAGGCTTCGGGGAAGTCTCCCATCGGCCGAGCACCACCCGCCATGTGGAAGGCGCGCGGTTGTCGGTAGATGGTCAAGCACTGCTTGAGCTCTACGACACGCCGGGCCTGGAAGACGCCATCGCGCTACTGGACTTTCTCGAACGCCAGGATCGACCGGGCGAGCGGCTGGACGGCCCCGCACGGCTGGCACGCTTTCTGGAAGGCAGTGAAGCAAAACAACGCTTTGAGCAGGAAGCCAAAGTCATGCGCCAGTTACTGGCCTCTGACGCCGGCTTGTACATCATTGATGCCCGTGAGCCGGTACTGGCCAAGTACCGCGACGAGCTGTCGATCCTGGCCAGTTGTGGCAAACCGTTGCTGCCAGTCCTGAATTTTGTCAGCAGCGCAGAACACCGGGAGCCCGCATGGCGCGAGGCACTTGCACGACTGGGTCTGCATGCGCTGGTGCGCTTTGATAGCGTCGCGCCGCCAGAAGATGGCGAGCGGCGCCTCTATGAAAGCCTTGCCCTGCTGCTGGAAAACTCCAGAGATCAACTGGAACGGCTGATTCTGGATCTTGAGGCCCAGCGCGAAATCCGACGACAAAGTGCTAGCCGGTTGATCGCGCAGTTACTCATTGACTGCGCGGCCTGCCGACGCAGCGTTTCCACTGAATCGGGCCATGAACAACAAGCCATTGATGAACTGCGCAAAGCCGTGCGTCAGCGTGAACAGCGCTGCGTGGAAGAGCTGCTCAAGCTTTACGCGTTTCGCGTTCAGGACGCGGCAGCCAGCGATTTGCCACTGCTGGACGGGCGTTGGGGCGACGATTTGTTCAACCCGGAAACCCTCAAGCAACTGGGCGTACGAGTCGGCGGGGGGATAGCGGCAGGCGCGGCAGCGGGTGCCGGTGTCGATTTGCTGGTGGGTGGCCTCACCATGGGCGCAGCGGCTTTGGCCGGGGCGATTGCCGGTGGTGCATTACAGACTGCACGCAGTTACGGTGGACGATTGCTCGGCAAGATTAAAGGCCAGCGCGAACTGACGGTGGACGATGCTGTACTTCGCCTGCTTGCGCTGCGTCAGCGCCATTTGCTGCTGGCCCTCGGCGCACGGGGCCACGCAGCGATGGAAAGCATCCAGTTGACCACACCACAGGATAAAACCTGGCGCGAAGGTAAACTGCCGGAAGCTCTGCACAAGGCTCGTGCACATCCGCAGTGGTCGTCGCTCAATCCCGGGGCGAAACTGAACCAGGCGGAGCGGCAGGAGCAGATTGAAGAATTGGCGAAAGTGATATTCGAATCCTGAAAAATTTTCTCTGCCTGTTGGAGCGCGCTTGCCCGCGATCGCGTTTCTTCCGGCACTTTGATGCTGGATGGAGGACAGTCATCGCGGGCAAGCGCGCTCCTACAGGAATAGCGCTCGGCCACCACCGGTAGTCGCTTTGCAAAATTTTGCCTACGCGAAATCAACAAGCACCGGTATCATCGCGCGCCCGATACACCCGGAACCGTATTGCTCATGAAACCGACCTTGATCGCCGCCGCAGAAATCGACCGTATCGATACCTGGGCCAAATACTCCAGCCATATGTGCGGAGGCTGTATTTCCAGCTGCTGCACGCTGCCTGTTGAAGTGAAGATCAAGGACTTGATCCGCATCGGCATCGTCGATGACTTCGAGCGGGGCGAACCGGCGAAGAACATCGCCAAGCGTTTGCAGAAGGAGGGGATTGTCGAGCGCTACAACCAGAAGTCCGAAATCTTCACCTTGCAGCGCATGAGCAATAACGACTGCCTGTATCTGGATCGCAAGAGCCGCCTGTGCACCATCTACGACAAACGCCCGGATACGTGCCGCAACCATCCCAAGGTTGGGCCGCGTCCCGGCTACTGCGCTTACAAGCCCAAAGATGTGGTTCGCCAGGCGAGCGGCACGCTGAAGAACAACACCAGCACGCCGTTTCCGAAGTTCTGACACCGGACTGTCGCGCGGCTAAATGGTCGCCTGTGAGGGCTGGGCTTGGTCTGGGCGGCATTCCGACGATAAGGTCGACGCAATTCTCGGATAGACCGAGGCGGCCTTATCGTCGGAATGCCGCCCAGACCAAGCCCAGCTCCCACAAATACCGTAGCGCCTGCAAAGTCAGCGATCAGTAAGCACCATACAAACAAAAACGCCCCCGACCTTGCGGTCGGGGGCGTTTTTTCAAGCCTGATTAAAAACTAATCAGTTCTTGGCTTTCTTGGCAGCGCGGGTACGCTCGCTTTCGTCCAGGATCTTCTTGCGAAGACGGATGGACTTAGGAGTCACTTCGCACAGCTCGTCGTCCTGGATGAATTCCAGAGCCTGTTCAAGGGTGAACTTGACCGGTGGAACCAGAGCGATGGTCTCGTCTTTACCCGAAGCACGCATGTTGTCGAGCTTCTTGCCTTTGGTTGGGTTGATACCCAGGTCGTTGTCGCGGCTGTTCAAGCCAACGATCTGACCGCAGTAGATCTCTTGACCGTGTTCAACGAACAGCTTGCCACGAGCCTGCAGGGTTTCCAGCGAGTAGGTCAGAGCCTTGCCGGTTTCAACCGAAACCAGAACGCCGTTCTGACGGCCAGACACATCGCCCGACTTCATGGTGTCGTAACGGTCGAAGATCGAGGTCAGGATGCCTGCACCGGAGGTGAGGGTCAGGAACTCGTTACGGAAACCGATCAGACCACGAGCAGGGATGTTGTACTCAAGGCGCACACGGCCCTTGCCATCCGGAACCATGTTGGTCAGATCGCCTTTACGCAGACCCATTTGCTCCATGATGGAACCCTGGGATTCTTCTGGCAGGTCGATGGTGACGTTTTCAAACGGTTCCTGCTTCACGCCGTCAACAACACGGATGATCACTTCTGGACGACCAACACCCATTTCGAAGCCTTCGCGACGCATGGTTTCGATCAGTACCGACAAGTGCAGCTCACCACGGCCCGAGACCTTGAACTTGTCAGCGGTGTCGCCTTCTTCAACGCGCAGAGCAACGTTGTACAGCAGCTCTTTGTCCAGACGTTCCTTGATGTTACGGGACGTCACGAACTTGCCTTCTTTACCGCAGAACGGCGAGTCGTTTACCTGGAAAGTCATCGAAACGGTAGGTTCGTCAACGGTCAACGGCACCATTGCTTCCACGTTCAGTGGATCGCACAGAGTGTCGGAGATGAACAGCGAATCCATACCGCTGATGCAGACGATGTCGCCAGCGGCGGCTTCTTCAACGTCGATGCGGTGCAGACCGTGGTGACCCATCAGCTTCAGGATACGACCGTTACGGCGTTTGCCGTCGGCGCTGATCGCTACAACCGGGGTGTTCGGCTTGACGCGACCACGAGCGATACGGCCAACGCCGATAACACCCAGGAAGCTGTTGTAGTCCAGAGCGGAGATCTGCATCTGGAAAGGACCGTCACGGTCAACAGACGGCGCTGGTACGTTGTCGACGATCGACTGGTACAGCGGGGTCATGTCTTCAGCCATTTCAGCGTGGTCCAGACCGGCAATACCGTTCAGGGCCGAGGCGTAGACGACTTTGAAATCCAGCTGTTCTTCGGTAGCACCCAGGTTGTCGAACAGGTCGAAGATCTGATCCAGAACCCAGTCCGGACGCGCGCCTGGACGGTCAACCTTGTTGATGACCACGATTGGACGCAGGCCGGCTTCGAAAGCCTTCTTGGTCACGAAACGGGTTTGCGGCATAGGGCCGTCTTGAGCGTCAACCAGCAGCAGCACGGAGTCAACCATCGACATTACGCGCTCAACTTCACCACCGAAGTCGGCGTGGCCCGGGGTGTCCACGATGTTGATGTGGTAGCCGTTCCAGTTGATGGCGGTGTTTTTCGCCAGAATGGTAATACCGCGCTCTTTCTCCTGGTCGTTGGAGTCCATCACGCGCTCGTCGTTGAGCTCGTTACGCTCCAGAGTGCCGGATTGGCGCAAGAGTTTGTCTACCAGGGTAGTTTTACCGTGGTCAACGTGAGCAATGATGGCGATGTTGCGTAGATTTTCGATCACTTGTGTATCTCGATCAGAGGATTCGGTTAGCTGAATACTGCTAAACAGCTATTTATAACGTCAGAGTCGGCCAAAGCCGTTACGGCTAGACGACTGGCGTCGGGGGGCCGGTGACGCAAGCCACAGGCAAACAGCCCCGGGCACTTAGCTCGGTCTATAAACGCGCACATTGGCATACCCCTCACTGAGCAAATGGTGAGCATGCAGGCGACTCATGACGCCTTTGTCGCAATACAACAGGTACTGGCGCGTGTTATCCAGTTCCTTGAAGCGGCTGTTCAGTGCATAGAACGGCAGCGCCTGTACTTCAATACCAGGCAATACCAGCGGCTGATCTTCCTGAGCATCCGGGTGACGGATGTCAACGATGACCTGCCCTGCCAGTGCCTGACTGACTTCTTCTATCTCGACACTCTGGCTCAGATCGTCAATCACACGATCGATCGAAACCAGCTTGGCGTTCTCCAGCGCTCGCTCGAGAACCGCCATGTCGAACTGTTGCTCTTCGTACTCAACGCGGTTTCGCTTGGCGTTGGTCTTGGGGTTGATCGAAATCACCCCGCAATACTCAGGCATATGCCTGGCGAAATCGGCAGTACCGATTTCAACCGCCTGATCGACGATGTCCTGCTTGTGGCTGGTGATCAACGGACGCAAAACCAGCTTGTCAGTCGCGGCGTCAATCAACGACAGGTTCGGCAACGTCTGGCTGGCAACCTGTGAAATCGCTTCGCCGGTAACCAGCACATCGATATCAAGACGGTCAGCGATAGAGGATGCAGCGCGTAACATCATACGCTTCAAAACTACACCCATATGACTGTTATCGACTTTCTGCAGGATTTCTCCGAGAACTTCCTCGAAAGGCACGCTGATAAACAGCACGCGCTGGGAGCTGCCGTACTTCTTCCAGATGAAATGCGCGACTTCCATCACGCCCAGTTCATGGGCACGACCGCCCAGATTGAAGAAGCAGAAATGCGCCATCAGCCCGCGACGCATGACCTGATAGGCCGCCACGGTCGAATCGAAACCACCGGACATCAACACGAGGGTTTGTTCGAGGGCGCCTAACGGGTATCCGCCGACACTATTGTGCTGGCTGTGGATGACAAACAACCGTTTGTCGCGAATTTCCATTCGCACCACGATTTCCGGCTTTTTCAGCTCGATACCGGCCGCACCGCACTGCTTGCGCAACTGACTGCCGACGTATTTTTCGACATCCATGGAGCTGAATGCATGTTTGCCCGCGCGCTTGCAGCGCACTGAAAACATCTTGCCCGGCAGCAGATCGGCGTAGTGCAGCTTGCACTTGGCAACGATGTCGTCCATGTCGCCCAGCGGGTATTCGGCCACCTGAAGGAAATTGGCGATACCCGGCATGCAGCTCAGGCGGTCGGTCATGTCCTGCAGGACCTTGGGGTCGGTCAGTTTCGTCTGAACCTCGAGGTTGTCCCACGAGCCATCCACCACCAGTACCGGGTCCAGATCACGGAGCACGGTACGGATATTCTTGGCCAGCTGGCGGATGAATTGCTTACGCACCGGCGGGCTTTTGATGATGATTTCGGGGAAGACTTTTACGATTAGTTTCATGAAAACAGCGCGCGAGGTGCCAGCCGAAAAAGAGGGGGCGGGATTATAGCGGAAATTGCTCAAGGTTTAACCAGTTATCGTGCAACCAATCTTCGACGCACCAAAAAAGACCTGTCGGACAATATGCAGCCTCATTGTGGTGCGTTAAATTTTCAAATCGACGATTTTTATCCCTGAATTGCTAGCGTTTCGGGCATAAAACCCATCTCGGGGCACTGGCATGCAATTTGCTCCCTTGTGAGGCAGGTTGCCTTGGCAGAGTATTTGCGCCGGCATCACCCAAATTCTAAGGGCCCAAACCATTAAATAGGCCCGAAGCCACCCGGAGGACACCATGTCGAAGTCGGTTCAACTCATCAAAGATCATGACGTTAAGTGGATTGATCTGCGCTTCACGGACACTAAAGGTACACAGCACCACGTGACCATGCCGGCTCGTGATGCGCTGGAAGACGACTTCTTCGAAGTCGGCAAGATGTTCGACGGCTCCTCCATCTCTGGCTGGAAAGGCATCGAAGCCTCCGACATGATCCTGCTGCCGGACGACGAAACTGCCGTTCTCGATCCGTTCACCGAAGACCCAACCCTGATTCTGGTTTGCGACATCATCGAACCTTCGACCATGCAAGGTTACGACCGCGACCCACGCGCTATCGCTCACCGCGCCGAGGAATACCTGAAGTCGACCGGTATCGGTGACACTGTATTCGCCGGTCCAGAGCCAGAATTCTTCATCTTCGACGAAGTGAAGTTCAAATCCGATATCTCCGGTTCCATGTTCAAGATCTACTCTGAGCAAGGTTCGTGGATGTCCGACGCAGACATCGAAGGCGGTAACAAGGGTCACCGTCCAGGCGTCAAAGGTGGTTACTTCCCTGTTCCACCATTCGACCATGACCACGAAATCCGCACCGCAATGTGCAACGCTCTGGAAGAAATGGGCCAGACCGTAGAAGTTCACCACCACGAAGTGGCGACAGCTGGTCAGAACGAAATCGGCGTGAAATTCAACACGCTGGTTAAAAAGGCTGACGAAGTTCAGACCCTGAAATACGTTGTTCACAACGTTGCTGACGCTTACGGCCGCACTGCTACCTTCATGCCTAAGCCTCTGTACGGCGATAACGGTTCGGGTATGCACGTTCACATGTCCATCTCCAAAGATGGCAAGAACACCTTCGCAGGCGAAGGCTATGCCGGCCTGTCCGACACCGCTCTGTACTTCATCGGCGGCATCATCAAGCACGGTAAGGCACTGAACGGCTTCACCAACCCGGCTACCAACTCCTACAAGCGTCTGGTTCCAGGCTTCGAAGCTCCGGTCATGCTGGCCTACTCGGCTCGTAACCGTTCCGCTTCGATCCGTATTCCTTACGTCAGCAGCCCTAAAGGCCGCCGTATCGAAGCTCGCTTCCCGGATCCATCTGCCAACCCATACCTGGCTTTCGCAGCACTGCTGATGGCTGGCCTGGACGGCATCCAGAACAAGATCCACCCTGGCGACGCAGCTGACAAAAACCTGTATGACCTGCCGCCTGAAGAGGCCAAAGAGATCCCACAAGTTTGCGGCAGCTTGAAAGAAGCCTTGGAAGAGCTGGACAAAGGTCGTGCGTTCCTGACCAAAGGCGGCGTTTTCAGCGACGACTTCATCGACGCTTACATCGCCCTGAAAAGCGAAGAAGAAATCAAAGTACGTACCTTCGTACACCCACTGGAATACGAGCTGTACTACAGCTGCTGATCCAGTCGCGTCAGTAATTGCGACGCACAAAAGAGGCCTCCTTCGGGAGGCCTTTTTTATGGGCGGTATTTAACATGCGATATCTATTTGTTGCCCCACGCGCTACCAGCAAGCGCATGCTGTCGTATCGCGAACACCGCCCCTTGTAGGAGCGAACTTGTTCGCGAACGGCTGCGCAGCAGTCGCAAGTCTGGAAACACGATTCCACCAAGTAGACCGAGTCGCGGCCTTTGCTGCCGCTTCGCGCCAGATCGCGAACAAGTTCACTCCTACAGGGATGCATTTCAAATTCAGAAGACTGCATTTTATTTATCAGGAGAAAAACATGCCTAATTCGAAGCACCTGCTTGTCCTGTGCGCCACCCTGGCAGGTCTGGCCGCCTGCGCGGTCACACCCACGACTTCGCCCGCCCCTGCGGCGCTAGCACCTCTGATGGTAACCATCAGCGAACGCCTTGCCATTGCAGACCAGGTCGCGCTGACCAAATGGGACAGCGGGAAACCGATTCAGGACAGCCCACGCGAAGCGCAGGTCATCGCTGCTGCCGCAAAGCTCGCACCGACCTACAATCTGGATCCACAGGACGTCAGCCAACTCCTCGTTGCGCAGATCGAAGCGAACAAGCTGGTGCAGTACGCACTTCTCGCGAAGTGGCACGAAGCCGGTAAGGCGCCAGACACCCCACGGCCGGATCTGGTCGGGCAGATTCGCCCACAACTGGATCAGCTACAGACCCGATTACTGCGCGAATACTCAGCCTTTGCGCCGTACCGTCAGGACCCGCAATGCCCAAACTGGCTGATTCAACAGTCCCGACTGCAAGCCAAAGACCCGATTCATGATATTGCACTGACTCGCGCAGTCGGCGAGTTGTGCGTTATCCGTAAATGATCACGAGCCGCTTAAGCTGATTTATGTTCTATGCTGCGCCCATTACACCGCCAACTGCATCAACGCCACGGAGCCTGCATGCACCGAAGCCTCATCTGTCTGCTGCTGTTGATCGCATTGCCCGCAGCGGCGCAGATCTACAAATACACGGACGCCAACGGCAACGCCGCGTTCAGCAATCAGCCGCCTGATGGTGTGAAGGCCAAGGTTGTCGAACTGCCGCCGCTCAATAGCGTTGATACCCAGAAAATGGCGACCCCGGTGACACCACCGCAAAATCCGCAACCCCAGGCTCAGGCGCAAGCGGGCTACGAAACGCTGGAGTTGGCCGATCTTCCGACCGACGAGGCGTTACGCGCCAACAACGGCACCTTCACCGTTGGCGTATCGATCAAACCAAGATTGATGCAGGGGCATTTGCTGCAACTGGTGGTCGACGGCGACCTCTATGGCCAACCGGGCAACGTGCCGCGCCTGCAGGTCGTCAATATTGATCGTGGAGAGCACAGCTTTGCAGTGGCTGTGCTGGATAACGGCCGCATCATCCAGCAAAGCCCAACCATCACTCTGACGGTGCAGCGCGTTCATGTCGGCAAACCTTGAATCCCGGCTGAGTATCAGCATGCTCGCCTGGCTGCTGATTACCCTGCCCACATCAGCGCTTGCGGAGGTGTATACCTATACGGACGCACAAGGTAACCGGGTCTTCACCGATCAGCCTCACAAGAACGCGAAGCGCGTGGAGATCCTGCCCAGCAATAACACCACCGGATCGCCCCCCAAACGCACCGTCCAGCAAAGCGCGCCGCCCAAGGCAAAACCCAAAGCGATGTTTCGTTACGACCTGCTACGGATTCTGGTGCCAGAACCGGACGCAACTGTGCGCAGCGCCCAGGGCGAACTCATTGTCACCGTCACCAGCGACCCCGCCTTGCAGCCGGGTCATAGCTATCGGCTCCTGGTTGATGGTCAGCCTTACGCCCAAGCCGGACGAAGCCCTGTCTTCCCGTTGAAGAATGTAGATCGAGGCACCCACCAGCTCGCGGTGGAGATTCTCGATGAGACAGGACGCGTGCTGGAAAAAACGCCGAATCAGCCCTTTCACCTGCTGCGTATTTCACTGGCGCAAAAGCGTCTCGCCAATCCCTGCAAAACCGCCGAATACGGCATCCGGCCTGAGTGCCCTATAAAGGACAAACCAGAAGAAGAGAGCAGCATCCTGCCTTTCTTTTGATTCAGATCCCCTCCCCAAACACCAAAGCCCTAAATTGGTGCAAGATATTGCAAGCCAGTGGACCCACCACCCCATTTTGGTTCGAAAATGGTCCGCACCAATGAACCATTCAAACGCACTGTCCAAAAAAAGCCCGATTTTGCAGATTAAACGCTTCTTTTCGGAGCCTTGGTTTGGTTTTTGCAACTTGGCTATAACAGCACCTTTATCTGCACTGGATACAAATGTATCAGTGGCGTTACCCACGCTGGAGAAGACCAACCAGCGCCTGCGACCCGAGGCTCGCCTGGAATCGCAATGAGCCAAAAGAGGTCAACGACTTTAATGACTATCAGCGACGCGCTGCACCGTTTGTTACTCGACAACCTGACCACTGCCACCATTCTGCTCAATGCCGACCTGCGCCTTGAGTACATGAACCCGGCAGCGGAGATGCTGCTGGCCATCAGCGGTCAGCGCAGCCATGGGCAATTCATCAGCGAGCTGTTCACTGAATCTGCAGAAGCCCTGAGCTCCCTGCGCCAGGCGGTGGAACAAGCGCACCCGTTCACCAAACGCGAAGCCATGCTCACCGCCCTTACCGGCCAGACACTGACAGTTGATTACGCGGTAACGCCCATCCTCAGCCAGGGCGAGACCTTGTTGCTGTTGGAGGTCCATCCTCGTGACCGCCTGTTGCGCATCACCAAAGAAGAAGCGCAACTGTCCAAGCAGGAAACCACCAAAATGCTGGTGCGTGGCCTGGCTCACGAAATCAAGAATCCACTCGGCGGTATTCGTGGCGCAGCGCAATTACTGGCCCGGGAGCTGCCTGAAGAGAGTTTGAAGGACTACACCAACGTAATCATCGAGGAAGCCGACCGCCTGAGAAACCTGGTGGATCGCATGCTCGGATCGAACAAGTTGCCTTCGCTGGCCATGACCAACGTGCACGAAGTGCTCGAACGCGTCTGCAGCCTGGTCGAAGCAGAAAGCCAAGGGTGCATCACGCTGGTGCGCGACTATGATCCAAGTATTCCCGACGTATTGATCGACCGCGAACAGATGATTCAGGCCGTGCTCAATATCGTGCGAAACGCGATGCAGGCCATCAGTAGCCAGAACGAGCTGCGTCTGGGCCGGATCAGCCTGCGCACCCGTGCGATGCGTCAGTTCACCATCGGCCATGTGCGTCACCGGCTGGTCAGCAAAATCGAAATTATCGACAACGGTCCTGGAATCCCCGCGGAGCTTCAGGAAACCATTTTCTACCCGATGGTCAGTGGCCGCCCTGACGGCACTGGGCTCGGTCTTGCGATAACGCAGAACATCATTAGTCAGCACCAGGGGCTGATCGAGTGTGACAGCCATCCTGGCCACACCACCTTCTCGATCTTCCTGCCGCTGGAACAAGGAGCAGCTTCGACATGAGCCGTAGTGAAACTGTCTGGATCGTAGATGACGATCGTTCCATTCGTTGGGTTCTGGAAAAAGCCTTGCAGCAAGAAGGCATGACCACACAAAGCTTCGACAGCGCCGACGGCGTGATGAGTCGTCTGGCTCGTCAACAACCGGATGTGATCATCTCCGACATCCGCATGCCGGGTGCCAGTGGCCTGGACCTGTTGGCGCGCATTCGCGAGCAACACCCACGCCTGCCGGTCATCATCATGACCGCCCATTCAGACCTCGACAGCGCTGTTGCCTCTTATCAAGGCGGCGCGTTCGAGTACCTGCCAAAACCATTCGACGTCGATGAAGCCGTTTCTCTGGTCAAGCGTGCCAACCTGCATGCCCAGGAACAGCAAGGCATGGACGTTGCGCCGACACTGACACGCACCCCTGAAATCATTGGCGAAGCGCCAGCGATGCAGGAAGTGTTTCGGGCCATCGGCCGCCTGAGCCACTCCAACATCACCGTGTTGATCAACGGCGAGTCAGGGACCGGTAAAGAACTGGTTGCCCACGCCTTGCATCGCCACAGCCCACGCTCGGCCTCGCCGTTCATTGCGCTGAACATGGCTGCGATTCCAAAAGACTTGATGGAATCGGAACTGTTCGGCCATGAAAAAGGCGCATTTACCGGCGCAGCAAACCTGCGTCGCGGCCGCTTCGAACAAGCGGATGGCGGCACGCTGTTCCTCGATGAAATCGGCGACATGCCTGCTGACACTCAAACCCGTTTGCTACGGGTTCTGGCTGACGGCGAGTTCTATCGCGTGGGCGGCCACACGCCGGTCAAAGTTGACGTGCGCATCATTGCGGCGACTCACCAGAACCTGGAAACACTGGTGCAGGCGGGCAAATTCCGGGAAGACTTGTTTCACCGTCTGAACGTGATTCGTATCCACATCCCGCGCATGTCGGATCGTCGTGAAGACATTCCGACCCTGGCCAAACACTTCCTTAGCCGTGCGGCGCAGGAACTGGCGGTCGAACCGAAACTGCTCAAGGCGGAAACCGAGGAATACCTCAAACACCTGCCTTGGCCGGGTAACGTTCGCCAGCTGGAAAACACCTGCCGCTGGATCACCGTCATGGCCTCGGGCCGTGAAGTGCACATCAGCGACCTGCCACCCGAGCTGCTGAGCCTGCCGCAAGATGCAGCGCCGGTGACCAACTGGGAACAGGCATTGCGCCAATGGGCCGATCAGGCGTTGGCCCGCGGCCAATCCAGCCTGCTGGACAGCGCCGTGCCGACCTTCGAGCGCATCATGATCGAAACTGCCCTCAAGCATACCGCTGGCCGTCGTCGCGACGCCGCCGTGCTGCTGGGCTGGGGCCGCAACACCTTGACTCGCAAGATCAAGGAGCTGGGCATGAAGATCGATGGTGGTGACGATGACGAGGGTGATGAAGGCTGATTAAAGCCCTCACCCAAAAGCCCGGGGTTGCGTATGCAGCTCTGGGCTTTTTTGCTTTTGCACGCTGCTGGATGCAGACACCGCGTTGTCTCGCATCAACCATGGGCACCTGTAGGAGTGAGCTTGCTCGCGATTGCGATCTCACCGTCATAACCGGATTGTCTGCTACAACGCTTCACGAGCAAGCTAATCTCTCATCAAAAATGCAAAACAACTGGATTGAAATGCACTCTCTGTAGGAGCTGCCGAAGGCTGCGAAGCATTTATCCTGACACGCCGCGATCGCAGCCTTCGGCAACTACAGGTCCTGTGTTTGCTCAGGTTTACCCAACATCAATGCCAATCCATGCCTGTTTATAACTGCGTACAGCATGTAAAAGTATCGGCACATTCAAAATGGAGGTGGACCATGAATCAGAACAATCCTCGCAAAGTCGCCATTGTCACTGGAGCGTCTCGCGGCATCGGTGCAGAGATCGCCAAACGCTTGTCAGCCGATGGTTTTGCAGTGGTCGTCAACTACGCCAACAGCGCCAGCGAAGCTGACTCACTGGTGGCAGAGTTGCTCGCCGATGGCGGTCAGGCCATCGCGGTCAAAGCCAACGTGGCCGACACTAACGAAGTCCGCGCCATGTTTGATCTGACCGAGCAAAAACTGGGCAAGATCGACGTGCTGGTCAACAACGCCGGGATCATGAAAACCATGCCCATTGCGGATACCAGCGACGAACTCTTCGAACAGACCTTCGCCATCAACACCCGCGGCACCTTCAACACATTGCGTGAAGCCAGTGCTCGAATGAACGACGGCGGGCGGATCATCAACTTCTCCAGCTCGGCGCTGGCGCTGAACATTCCTGGCTACGCGATCTACAACGCGACCAAAGCCGCGGTTGAATCATTCACCCATGTGTTCGCCAAAGAACTGCGCGGACGCAACATCACCGTCAACGCAGTAGCACCCGGCCCCGTCGCTACCGAGCTGTTCCTGAATGGCAAAACCGAAGAGCAAATCAAGAACTTCGCAAACATGCCGCCCCTGCAACGCCTGGGTCAGCCAGAAGACATCGCCAATGTCGTGTCATTTCTGGCCGGGCCGGAATCAGGCTGGGTCAACGGGCAGATCCTGCGCGCCAACGGCGGGTTGGCGTAGATCGATGTGAACCGAGTTGCTAACTCTAAGCCCTGAAGGAGACTCTATGTTGGCCTGCAGAATGAATTCGGTCCCACAGGCTCATCATGAACCTGAAGCCGCACACAAATCCGTGGGAGCGAATTCATTCGCGAAGGGGCCGGTACATTCGATGTATCTGTGCTGTCAGGAATACCGCTTTCACGAATGAAGTGGAGCGCCACCCCGGTCGGTCCCACAGGCCCACCATGAACCTGAAGCCGCACACAAATCCGTGGGAGCGAATTCATTCGCGAAAGGGCAGGTACATTCGATGTATCTGTG
>NZ_JAWHNU010000009.1:127226-151319 GCF_032582135.1 Pseudomonas syringae group sp. J309-1
CATGAACCTGAAGCCGCACACAAATCCGTGGGAGCGAATTCATTCGCGAAAGGGCAGGTACATTCGATGTATCTGTGCAGTCAGGAATACCGCCTTCACGAATGAAGCCAACCTATGGGCGGTGCTTGCCCGCAATGAACGGAGACGCGATTTGACTGGCAACCGCGTCCAGACTTATCGCGAGCAAGCTCGGCTCCCACAGAATCTACGCAAATCTGTGGGGCCGAGGTTAGATGGTTAACCGGCCTACCGCACCAAATGCAGGAACTGCATATGGCGTTCGTACTGGTCGAGGATGTCGTTGATGACCTGATCCTTGGTATAACCCACCAGATCGTAATCCTGACTGCCCTCGCTCAGATGCACTTCGGCGCGGTAATAGCGGCGATTGTTCAACTGCTTGGAGCCCATCCCGCCACGCGCAAACGACGGCGTGAAGAAGCCCTTCATCATCACCTGATAAATGAACGGCCGCTCTTCGCCATGGCCGATTTCCAGGCTGACGCTGTCGTTGGCCGGATCAGGCTGAGTGACAACGTTCAGGCCTTTCTCGGCAAACACGGCAGTCACGTCTTCGATAGCCGGGCGCACGGTTTGGTCGAGGAAGCGGTACACCTCGTCTCGCGACGGATAATGCACGGCCTGGCTCAAACGCTGACGCCAACCGCCACGTCGAGCGCCTGACACCGGAGCCAACGAATACAACTGTGCGATCTGACGCTGAGACTCCATGAAGAACGCCTTGTGCAGCCCCCACATCATCAACAGCAGAATAAGCGAGAACGGCAACGACGTCAGCACCACCGCTGATTTCAACGCATCGATGCTGCCAGAGAACAGCAAGCCACTGGTCACCAGCGCAGTCGCCACACCCCAGAACACACGGAGCCACTTGGGACCGTCTTCATCAGCGTTACCGCCTTTGGCCGACAGCGTCGAAAGCACCACGGTGCCCGAGTCCGCCGACGTGACGAAGAACACAAAGCTAATGAACACCGTCACCGCGATAACAGTTTTGCTCCATGGATAGGTTTCCAACAGCAAATAAAGCGTGCGCGACGGATCATCGATAGCCGACTGACCCAGCGCGACCATGCCGTGGTTGAGCACCTGATCGATGGCGCTGTTACCGAAAATCGACATCCACGCCAACGTGAAGCCCAACGGAATCAGCAGTACACCGAACACGAACTCACGAATGGTCCGGCCACGGGAAATACGCGCAATGAACAGGCCTACAAACGGCGACCAGGCAATCCACCAGGCCCAGTAAAACACTGTCCAGCCGCCCAGCCATTCACTGGGCTTGTCGTAGGCATATACATCAAAACTCTTGGTGGTGATCGCCCCGAGGTAATCACCGATATTCTGCACCAGTGTGTTAAGCAAATGCTGAGTCGGGCCAGCAAACAACACAAACAGCAGCAGCGCACAGGCCAGCAGCATGTTGATGTCGGACATGACGCGCACGCCCTTGTCGACACCGGCTATCGCCACCAGGATCGCCGCGCCCATCATCAGCGTGATCAGCCCGACCTGAATCCATTGGGTATGGGGAATATCAAACAGATAATCCAGCCCGGAATTGAGGTGCAAGACCCCAAAGCCCATATCAGCACCGAGACCAAAAATGGTCGCGATGATGCCGAAGCCATCCACCGCATAACCGATGGGGCCATTGATGCGCTTACCGATCAGCGGGTACAGCGCGGAGCGCAGCGCCAACGGCAGATTATGGCGATACGCAAAATACGCCAACGCCATGCCGACAAACGCAAACACACCCCAGCCATGCAGGCCCCAGTGCAGAAACAGCAACTGCATCGCCTGACGCGCCGCCTCAGTCGTGCCACCCTCGCCTTGCGGCGGCTGCAGCATGTGAGTCAGCGGTTCAGAGACACAGAAGAAGAACAGCGTGATGCTGATCCCGGCAGCGAACAGCATGCCCGCCCAGGACAGATAACTGAATTCGGGTTCGTCGTGGTCGGCACCGAGCTTGATCTTGCCGTAACCAGACAAGGCGGTGACCACCACGAAGACCAGATAGATCGTCATCGCCAGCATGTAATACCAGCCGACCGTATTGGCCGCCCAGTTCTGCGCCGCCAGCAACCACTGACCAGCAGTCTCAGGGAAGGAAATGACCAGCACACCGAACAGCAAAATAACCGTCGCCGCGAAATAAAACACCGGCGGATTCATGCGAACCATACCGCTGGATTGGCTAGCAGGTGCACTCATGAGCCATGCACCTCAAGGTCGTAGGCAAAGACAGCAACAAACGGATTAAGCAAGGGTAAGCCTCCTGTTATGAGCGGGCAGCGAACCACCGGTTTTAATTGAACGAGCGTTCAATTAAAACATGGAAGCCCCGCGACGGCTAATCGCGAGGCCGATGGAGGCTGGCTCAAGGGAGGTTATGACGCCCGGTTCACGGGAATCGTTCCGTGGTGGGACCGCTTGTCGGGTTGGGGAATTTGACGGTCCAGCATTCGTTAACGACTCACAACGACGCGGATCCATGGAGTGTGAGTTGAGTCCTATCCAGTACCTTAAAAGCTGTCATTGCTGACACTTGATCAATCCACATACCGAACATGCTGCGCCATCAGGTTTGGCCGTTGAAAAGTGTCGATGGCATCAATGTTGTCCAGCAAATGGTCCAGATGCTGTTTGTACGTCGCGTCATCCATATCGATCCAGAAACGCGGCGGTCGGCCGGTTTGCTGATCGTAGGCAGCGGTGGTTGGATCGAGGTGGCGGAATTCTTCGTAACGCGGCAACTCCGGCAGCGGACCACTAGTGTCCATGTAGTTCTGCAGAAAATCCCACAGCGCGCAGGGCATTTGCCAGCGGTTATCGAGGTTTACCAGGGCGGAGAAGTCGATAACGATGTCCCGGTAACGATGGGCGAGAAACAGTACGTGGTTCATCGAGCCCTGCCGCTCTGCTACGGAAACGATGTAAGCATCGAACTCATAAAATGGGGCTGTCAGCTCGCCGATGGTGCCGCTCTTTTTGTATTCGCCGTTATTTTTGTAATCGAACAGGGTGACGAGACCGGTGCGACGATTCAACTCCCAGATGGGGCCACGTGAGGGTTTAACCCAGAGTTTGGGGAATTTGTGGATGACGAGAGAGCCTATGGCCCAGCAGAGAAGAGGAAGTCCCAGAAACCAAGAAAAAAAGCCTTTAATCAAGTCGAGCGTAACAAACATCCATGGTTCGGGATCCAGATATACCGCTGATATGAGAGCAAACAGCGATGGCACAATCCCAACCAGAAATAGTCCTTTACCAAACATCAAAAGATATAGCCAAAACTGCGATTTTTTTGACCACAACGAAAACCTGAACCGCTGATGGTCATGTCGATCATGAAAGTCCACATGCTCGTAAGGAGCTGGCACATAAGTGCCCGCCGCAATCTTTTCATCACGTTCCTTGAATATCTTTTCCTGAAACCGCAATTTATCCGGCGAGCGCTCCCGCAAGAAATCATCAGGGGCAATGTCTAGCGTGTATCCCCATGGCAAGCGGCGTTTGCCGAAGCGGTTTAACCAGGACCGCTCTTCGGAAGGCAATTGGAAAGGAATATTGTCAGACCGATAGGCTGTCGGGGCGTAGTAAGAGGTCTGCTCTGCCGTCATAGCGAAGTCTTCGCTCTGTGTGTTTTTTCATCAGCCCAGAACAGACGTTCAATGCTTTCAAAATCTGGCTTCGCATAGGACGGTTCGAAGGGCGTTGGGTCCTTGGGGAGTGGGGCGGGAAAGACCCAGATGCGCTGCCCGTCGTTCAAGCTGAACTGGGCACGTACTCGCCATACGTGATAAACCTCGGGCAGGTTCGCGAGAGGTTCTGCCTTGTAAGAAAACGGCGTGTTCACGAACAGTTCCAAGGCATCTGGCCAAAGCCTGTGGGCAACGGGCGTCACATCGAGTTGGGATCTGTTCGTTCTGCTTCGCTCACTGCTTGCTTCGAAATAAACCTCGAAGCTTTTCAGGTTAAGCAGAGCTTTAGTATTTAAAGAACTCGGCCCACCGAATAGCCCGCTCAGATTGCTTTCAATACGAATCCGTGTGTTAGCACTGCGTACTTCGAAGGGCACTGTGTCGCGAAAATCCAGCTTGGCATCAGGCTTGAAATCCGGGTTGCAATCTATGCCGATACGGATGTTGGCCAGCAGGCTGACCAGGTAGTAAAAAGCTGTTTGGGGGTCACGCAGGTGCTCCGCCATGTTGTAGGGATCATCCCCAAAAGGACCTTTTCTCAACCAGTCTTCCACAGAGCTACTGCTAAACATAAAAACCCAGGCGGCCCCTATACCTATTAAAAGCAGACAAGCCCAACCCGCTGGCGATAAACCGAGAAACGCACTGCTACTGACGATGAGACTACCGGCTGCGCCGATAAGCCCGCCAGCGGCCATAAGCAGGTGGCCGATATAGCCATCGTCACCCCATCGGTAGGAATACCAAGCGTCGTAGAGGTTAAGACCGGCGAACAGCAAACCTGCACCGACCTGGCCAAGGAGGCGAGCGCTGATTTTCTTGACCAAGCGATTGCTTAGTGATCCCAGAAGAAACTTGGCGGAGGCTTCTGAGATGGTGAGCAAAGTCTTGCGCCCCGCTGTAAAAACAGATTTGCTACCCGCTACCTTTACAGTGAGCGCCTCCATAGCAATTATGAGATCAAATCCTGCGCCAACGATTCCAGCGACCGCTCTGTACTTGTTTTTTTCTCGGCTGGTTTGTGAATAAGCCTCCAACTCATTCCTCAAATTCCAAAGCTCCAGCCCCACCACTACCCCCGCAAATGGAGTCGAATTCAACACCTCGAAAAACCCGTTATTGCTTAGCCCATTAAGCTGCTTCGCCGCCTTTTCTATAGCGCTTGCCTTTTCAGCCGTATCCGCCGCGCTATCCATCAATTCTTTCTGCCACGCCTCATTGAAGCGCCGATTCGCGTTATGCACCGATATTGCGGTGAGGTGTTGCCCCGGCATGCCCAGCACCTTTCGGTCGGGCGAGAGTATTACCGGCTGCTCGGCATAGCCGTGTCGCTCAGCTGGACTTTTCATTACCTCGTGTTGGTTACGATAAACCCCGTAAGTCTGTGCAGAACGGCTGGGCTGCTCGGGCAAGTCGTCCAGACCGAAGACGTAGTACTCCTTGTGATGGGCCTCGGCCCGGCTCAGGAAATGCAGATCGCCAAAGGTGGCAGGCAGCATGCTGCGCAACTGTGCAACGCCCCGCTGTTGTATCGCAGTACTTGCACGCCAAGGCGTGGAGGATTGCCGGGTGCCCGCCTGCTTCGCTTTATGCAAAGCCTGCTCGGCAGCTTCGACAGCGCCTTGCAGGTTTTCATGGACAGCAATGAGTGCCCCAGCGGCACCTTTGGCAGCTGTCGTGAGCGTGGAGTTGAGATTGCCGCTTTCAAGCAACGTCGCCAGGAACAGGCTGTTGATATCGCCTGGGCTTGTAGGCGGAAGGAAGTTGCTCCGCTCGATTTTCGCCAGCTCAGTGGCGCGAAACTCTCCGTCGCCCTGATTAACCTCAGGCGTACTGGGAGGCTGGTAAGGAGCGCTGAGGTCCTGCTGCTCGACATCCGGCCAAAGCATCAGGTGCAGCGGATGCTCTAGATCGTTGACGACTTTAGCGAGCCAGCGCTGACCGACGCTCTCTTTCGGGCTGTAAAGACTGAGCAGGGTTACGGCATCAGTAATGTCACCACTGACCGCCAATGGATCGTAAGCCGCTGGGCGCAGCGCCAGCGTGACGAACATCTGGCTGATGAAGTAGAGAGATGCAGCATATTTGAACCCGTCCTGGCTCGCGTAATCGGCGAGGCTCTGCTCGGCATGCGGCAACTGCAAACACTCGCAGAGCAGCGACTGGCTCATTTCCAGACTACGCCACAACTGTGTGCGCTCGCCGGTAGCGGTAAAGCGGTTAATGTCCAGTCGACCTTGCTCTTTGAGATGGTCCAGCTGTTGATGCATCGGGTTTTTCTGGCCGCCAATTGACGCGGGCACGATCAACTGCTGGACCAGCAGAGCGCTGCCGTGATGGCCGTACTGTTGCGCCCGCGCGCCACACAATTCCAGTAACTGCTGTTGCTCTTGAATACGAGTGTTCAGATGACGCATCCGGTAGTGCGTATCCTCCAGCATCACGCCGTAGAGATGGCGGTCGCGTGCGTGCGATAACACGTCCGCAGCGGGTGGGTGAGCCTCCCATAGCCCACTGTTGTGTTCCGCCGTCAGCTCAACGATTTGCTCCAGACACTGCGCCCAGGCACCGGTTTCGATGCGCTGCGGATGATAAGCGGCCTTCCCTTCTTCACATGTTTGAACGTGCTGCCGTGCAGCCTTGAAAGCGGTCGTCAGAAATTGCCCACTCAGGTCACACAAATACTGGGCCGGTTGATCGAGCATCCATTCAAAACCAGTCTGCCGGGCCCGTTGCGGCGCTGGAACCGATAAGGGAAAGGCATGCTGCCTGAGGTTCAACCACGTGGTATGAGCGGCACCCGCTTCTGACTGCTTGATGGCGTCAAACGCATCAAAGGCGCTGAACGTTTCGAGCATGGCCGCCCCATCGGGCTTGTCCTGAAAACGCCTGTCGGATGCTTCCTTGAAAACCCTGAGGTCGGGTCGCTGGCAGCGTTGTTTACGCAGTGCCGGATCCTGCTCCAGACGTTTGAGTCGCGCATGATTGAGCTGCACCTCGCTAAAACATAACTCGGCTTCAACGCGCTTATTGTTCCAGTTGGCGGGCAGCCAGATGTCGTCCAGTCCTTTGCCCGTGGCTAGCCGGGCATCATCGGCGTACCCGCCCTCAATGCGGAACTTATCCAGATCGATGTCGTGATAGGTGGTGCCTTCGTCCGTGACCTGAACTTCCAGTTCGCGCCACAGGCGATTACCGAGGAACACATAAATGTAACCAGCGCGGCATAGCACCGGCGTGCCGTGGTCATGGGCACTGTTGATTCCGGGCAGCGCCACGAACGGTAATATCGGGACGATCTGGTTGTGCTGCTGGTCCAGTTGCCGGACTGTGATGCCGACGTCAGGCAGCGGCAACAGAATCGGTGGGCCGTACTCTGATTCAACCTCTAGCATCATCCGATGTCGTGGTTCACCACTCCAGTCCCAGACATGCAACGTGCTTGGAGCACACATAAACGCGGTAATGGTTTCCGGACAAGCCTGAGCGGTAATTGCATCCAGGCGCTTATCGCTTTCGCGTTCATAAATAGCCAGGCGCTGAGTCGCGGGATGATACTTGCCGACCACCTGAACGATGAGTTTATTGATTTCACAGCAAGGGCCACGACTCAGATCGCCGACGTTATGTGCCATCTCAGTTTTCCTGTTCGGTGGAAGTTTTTTGCAGATGCTGCAGCAAGTAGGCAAAACGGGTTTCGTCAGAGCCTTTCGGCAACTCTTGAGGCACCTCAGGCGATGGATGGTCCCGACGCACGTCCAGGTAACGCTCAAGACTGTCAGCCTTTGTAAATCCGTAACGCAGCCCCTCGCCCAGCCACAGCTGGCCATGCGAATAACAAAGGTCACTTTGTTTGAGCCACCACCGGTACAGAAAGTGATCCTGTTGCTGGCATCGAAGGGCCTGTTGTTGATGGCTATCGAGCACGAATTCAAAGGCCAAGGGTTCCCGGTTTTCGCCTTCAGGGCTTTCAAGACTTCGCCAGGAGCGTGCGTTCAAGGCTCCGTCTCCCCATGTTCCGCCGTACCAACTCAAGCGGCTGATAGGTCCAAGCCAGTATTTGAGTGAGTCGGCCTGACAGGCCGGGAAAAAATAGCTCGCGGTGACAGGGTTGGAATACCGCAAAACACCTCTGCCTAGGGCTTCGAAGCGGACAAGCAAAATTTGACGCAGATGAGCCAGTACCGCGACTGTCGGCTGCTCACTCTGGATGATCAAACCAGGCCAATCTTCAGGAGTTTGTTGCACCGCATTGAGCAAGTCCGAGTTTTCATCTGTAGTTACCAGAAGCGGGCTTTGCTCGGTGTAGGCTGCTAATTCAGTGGTGTCGAAAAGCATCGAGAGCTGGGGAGCGCCTATCTTTCGATATAGCTGTGGCAGAACTGAATTCGTACGTTCAAGCAGTAACCAGGTGTTCATCACTGCCCCCCTTCGCGCAATTTTCTTGCACAAGGGCAATGCGTCAATGGGCACTCCATCGGCGTTTTGCCTTCAGGCTTCTGGCAAAGCTCGACAATCGGGGTGTCGCCCACCAGTAGCTCAGGAAGCGCCAGACTTGAATGATCTGCCGCAGACTTGGGCGCAGTGATTGCCGCTTGCTTGTCCAGCGACATCGGCAGTGATGGAACCGCAGGCATACCCGGCACCGGAACCCCACCCAACAAAATCGGCACGCTGGTAAAAATCCCCGCAGGAGTGATCGATATCCAGTGACCACCCGCCTTGATCGTCGTACTCAACGTAGCGTCTATGACCATGTTTTGCCCGGCGGCCAGGTGTATTTCCTGCGCGGCGCTGACCAGATGATTAGCCGCGCTGATGTGCTGATTACCGACCACCGTCAATGAGTCATCGGCCAGCACCTGGGTTTTGCGTGCCCCATGCGTAAGGTGGTGTTCTTCGCCATGCAGCTCGTGGCTGGACAGCCCGGTCACGTTCACCTTGCGCTGGTTATCCACCTGGATCGACTGATCGTTGAGCACATGCTCAGACCAGTTGCGTTGAGCGCGGATGGAAATGGATTCAGCGCCTTTGCGGTCTTCAATGCGCAGTTCGTTGAAACCTGCGCCGCCTGGGCTGCTTTGGGTCTTGAGCACGGTCTGGGTGTTCTGCACAGGCAGGTTCAGCGGCGCTCGCGTACCAGCATTGGGCAGACAGGCCTGCACGTAAGGCTGGTCGGGATCGGCTTCGAAGTAACCCACGATCACTTCCATGCCGACTCGAGGAATCATCACCGTGCCGTATTGCTCATGGGCCCAACCGGTGGCGACCCGCAGCCAGCAGCTGGAATGCTCGTTACGCGAGCCTTCACGATCCCAGAAGAACTTGACCTTGATCCGCCCATAGTCGTCGCAGTAGATCTCTTCGCCGGGCGGACCTGTAACTACCGCATGCTGGCTGCCTAAAACCCTTGGTTTGCGGTGCTTGAGCGGTGGACGAAACGGCACCTTCCCGGGGATGGCTTCAAAACGATTGCGATAGCCTTGAGTAAACGCTCCCGATGTCCGAGGCATCGACTCCTCCAGCACCTGCGGCTGTTTACCCTCATGGAACACCGACGTCAGCAACCACTGCTGGCTCCACGCCGGATTGGGATGTGTCAGTTCAAACAAGTGGCCACTGACCAGCGCACTTTGGTCACTCGAACCACTGGCTAACCGGACATCACTGCGGTTTCGCTCAAATGCCTTTTGCGCCTGACGCGTACCGACGCTGAGATCCGTGAACGGCGCCGGATACTGATAATCCTCCAGTTCCTTACGACCATCGCCGCCCGCACTGCTGAGCAGGTCCACCTGGGGCAATTGAAAGTGATAGGTCTGATGGCTGGCCTTGCCCGAGCGCGTGGCGAGTCGCACGTTGAATCTGTTGATAACCGACGCGGCTGCAACCTGTCCGCTGCTTTGCACATAGGCGACTGCTGGCTTTAGCACCGGCAACTGAATAGGGTCGTCTGCAAACACCAGCAAATGCTCGTCAGGGCTGTGCTGGAAGTGAAAGTGGATGCCCTCTTCTTCGCACAGCCTGCGCACAAAATGCAGGTCGGTTTCCTGATACTGGGTGCAGTAATCACGGTGTTTGGAGGGCTCGCGCAATCTGAACGCAAACCCGTTGCTGAAAACGGCGTGATCCTTGAGGACCAGCGCGATGATTTCAGGAACGGTCTTGCCCTGAAAGATCCGATGATTGCTGCGGTATTCCAGACGCTTGAGGCTGGGCACCAGTTGCATGAAATAGTGGGTAAAGCGCTTGCCGGAATCACCCTGAGCGATTTCGCCGATCTGCCCGTGAAGACCATTACCGTCAGCGTCGAACCTCAGAAACGCCAGTCGGTGCAGCACGTCTTCCAGCTTGAGATTGGCCCGTTCGCTGACCAGTTCGATGCGCACACTGAACGGACGGCTGATGGATTCCTTTGCCGTAAAGGCCAGCACTCGAAAGTCATGCTCAAGCCCGGCAATTTCCAGCGTGAACGAAGCGCGGTTGGCGGGGTTGAACATGGGCAAGTCCTTGGCCTGAATAAAAGGCGGGACTTTGCACTAACGCTCAATAACAAGAAGTCGGATGCTGCGAACAGCATCCGTAGGATTTATCCCTATTAACAGGCGACAAAACATCAGAGGCCGACAGCTACTTCTGACTCCCATCATCCTGCTGCAACAAATTCGCCTGCGTAAGGTTGCAACCCGCTGGCACGCTACGCGTCAGCCAGACGTTGCCGCCAATAGTCGAACCTTTACCAATCGTGATGCGGCCCAGAATCGTGGCACCCGCGTAAATAACAACGTCGTCTTCGACGATGGGGTGGCGGGCGTGGCCTTTTTGCAGTTGGCCGTCTTCGTCCGCCGGGAAGCGTTTGGCGCCCAGGGTGACGGCCTGGTAGATGCGCACGCCCTCGCCGATGATGGCGGTTTCGCCGATGACGACACCTGTGCCGTGGTCAATGAAGAAGCTCGGGCCGATCTGCGCGCCGGGGTGGATGTCGATGCCGGTGGCGGAGTGGGCAATTTCCGAACTGATCCGTGCGAGCAGCGGCAAGCCTGCGCGATACAGATGGTGGGCGATGCGGTGGTGGATGACGGCGAGGATGCCGGGATAGCACAGCAGCACTTCATCAACGCTGCGCGCCGCCGGATCACCGTGATAAGCGGCCAGCACGTCAGTGTCGAGCAGCTTGCGCATCTCCGGCAAGGCACGGGCAAAGCCCTGAATCAGATCCAGTGCCTGTTTATCGAGGGCTCGAACGTCTTCGGAGCGCTGATGGGCCACGTAGCGCAGCTCCAGCCGGGCTTGCGCCAGCAACGCGTTAAGGGCGACATCAAGGGTATGACCGACATAGAAGTCTTCACTCTCTTCGCGAAGATCCACTGGCCCAAGGCGCATGGGGAACAGCGCGCCGCAGAGCGCTTCAAGAATGTCGCGCATGGCGGCGCGGGAGGGCAGTTCGCGGCCGCCATGCTCACCGCTGACCCGCTTGTTACGTGCCCGCCAATCATCACGCGCGGAGCGCAGTTCACTGACGATCTGCTGCAACTGCCAGTGACTGGATCGGCCTTCGGCGGATGCCTCTGGGGTATCACTCACGCTGACTCTCCTCGATTCGGGATACGGCTTTCTAGTGGTGGCCGCTGATACGGCCACTCTACGGCAAAGATTTCAGGCGAAAAAATAACAATTTGAGTAGGCCTTCTCCTCTGAGGGCATAAGCAGTGAGAAGTTGCCCTGTAGGAAGTGTCTGCTTATAGTCCTGCGACTCTCTGTACGGCTTACTTATCCTCATGATCAAACAACAGCTCGCTCAATTTAATCGCCTGGACTTGATCGGTGCTCCAACGTCACTGGAAAAACTGGAGCGCCTGTCGGTCTGGGCGGGCCGCGACATCTATATCAAGCGCGATGACACCACGACGCTGGCTCTGGGCGGCAACAAGGTTCGCAAGCTGGAGTACCTCGCCGCCGATGCGCTGGCGCAAGGGGCTGACACGCTGATCACAGCCGGTGCCATTCAGTCCAACCATGTGCGTCAGACCGCTGCCCTGGCCGCCCGCCTGGGTCTGAGCTGCGTGGCTCTACTGGAAAACCCCATCGCTACCGAAGACAGCAGTTATCTGCACAACGGTAATCGCCTGCTGCTGGATCTGTTCGACGCCAAGGTCGAGATGGTGGAAAACCTCGACAACGCCGACGAGCAATTGCACGCACTCGCCGCCCGCCTGCGTAACAGCGGCAAAAAGCCTTATCTGGTGCCTATTGGTGGCTCCAGCCCGGTTGGAGCACTGGGTTATGTGAAGGCAGGCTTTGAACTGGCCGAGCAGATCAAGCAGACCGGGCTGGATTTCGCCGCGGTCGTGCTGGCCTCCGGTAGTGCCGGTACTCATAGCGGTCTGGCCCTTGCCTTGGCCGAAGCCTTGCCGCAGTTGCCCGTCATTGGTGTAACGGTGTCGCGCCCTGAAGAGACTCAGCGGCCGAAAGTGCAAGGCCTCGCCGAGCGCACTGCCGAGTTGATGGGCGTCACGTTGCCCGACGCTTTTAAAGTGGAGCTATGGGACGAGTATTTCGGCCCGCGCTATGGCGAACCCAATGCCGGCACTCTGTCAGCTATAAAACTTGTGGCCAGTCATGAAGGTCTGTTGCTGGACCCGGTCTACACCGGTAAAGCCATGGCCGGGCTACTGGATGGCATCGGCCGTGGACGTTTTGACGACGGCCCGCTGATTTTCCTGCACACCGGTGGTGCTCCTGCGCTGTTTGCTTACCCGGATGTGTTTGCGTAAAGGCTCAATACCTGACGCTACTTTTGTAGGAGCTGCCGAAGGCTGCGATAGCGGAGTGTCAGACATTGAGCTTCGCAGCCTTCGGCAGCTCCTACAAGAACGCGATTGATTATTCAAAAATCGAATATTAATCAGGTTTTTAGTTATTTTGAACCATAACCAGCTGCTTCTATGATCGCCGCCAGCACGGATCAAAGCGCTGAAAAAGCTGGATAAACATCCGCTGCCAACGTAGCGTTCGTCAGGTCCGATTCTTGCCTGAAACCAAACAACTTAAATGGGGCTCGTCATGATTATTTCTGCCATTCGGCGCACCGTTCTGCTTTCCACCCTGGGCCTGGTGCTCGGCTCCGCCTTGATGGGTCAAGCGGTTGCGGGTGAGCAACTGGATCAAATCAAAAAGGCTGGCACGATCAAAGTCGGCCTTGAAGGCACCTACCCTCCGTTCAGCTTCCAGGATGAAAGTGGCAAGCTGACCGGTTTCGAGGTCGAGTTCTCCGAAGCGCTGGCCAAAGAGCTGGGCGTCAAAGTGCAACTGCAAGCGACCCCATGGGCGGGCATCCTGGCGGCGCTGGAGTCCAAGCGTCTGGACGTAGTGATCAACCAGGTGACCATCTCCGAAGAGCGCAAGAAGAAGTATGACTTCTCCGAGCCCTACACCATCTCCGGTATTCAGGCGCTGGTGCAGAAGAAAGATGCAGACAAGTTCAAAACCGCAGCCGACCTCAAAGGCGCCAAAGTGGGCGTAGGTCTGGGCACCAACTACGAGCAATGGCTCAAGGAAAACGTGCCAGCCGCCATCGTCAAAACCTACGACGATGACCCAACCAAATATCAGGACCTGCGTGTCGGTCGTATCGACGCCATTCTGGTCGACCGTCTGGCCGCACTGGAGCTGATCGCCAAAACCAAGGACAGCCTGGCTGTTTCCGGCGAACCCTTCTCCCGCCAAGAGTCCGGCATTGCCATCCGTAAAGGCGAGCCTGAACTGGTTGCGGCCATCAACAAGGCCATCGAAAAACTGCGCGCTGACGGCACGCTCGCCAAGCTGTCGCAGAAGTACTTCCAGGCTGACGTGACCAAATGATTGAAGAGGGTCTGAAGCTTGCGCTGGACTCCGCGCCCTTTCTTATAAAGGGCGCGTACTACACGATATTCCTGAGCCTGGGCGGCATGTTTTTCGGCCTGCTGCTGGGCTTCGGGCTGGCGCTCATGCGCCTGTCACCGCTGATGCTGCTGCGCGGCATCGCTCGGGTTTACGTGTCGTTCTTCCGCGGCACGCCGCTGCTGGTTCAACTGTTCATGATCTATTACGGCTTGCCGGAGTTGGGCATTGAACTGGACCCGCTGACCGCTGCGCTGATCGGCTTCTCGCTGAACATGGGTGCGTATGCCTGTGAAATCCTGCGTGCCGCGATTGCCTCGGTGGATCGTGGTCAATGGGAGGCTGGGGCAAGTATTGGCATGACCCGCGCGCAGATCATGCGCCGGGCCATTCTGCCTCAGGCCGCCCGCACTGCCTTGCCGCCACTGGGCAACAGCTTTATCTCGCTGGTCAAAGACACCGCGCTGGCGGCCACTATTCAGGTGCCGGAACTGTTCCGTCAGGCACAACTGATCACCGCCCGCACCTTCGAAATTTTCACCATGTACCTGGCCGCCGCCTTGATCTACTGGATCCTCGCCACGGCGCTTTCGTACCTGCAGAATCGTCTGGAAGAGAGAGTCAACCGCCATGATATGGAGTCTTGAACATGATCGTGGTTGAAAAGCTCACCAAGGAATTCAAGGGTCAACAAGTGCTCAAAGGTATCGACCTGAAGGTCGAGGCCGGCGAAGTCGTAGCGATCATCGGCCCTAGCGGTTCGGGTAAAACCACCCTGCTGCGCTGCCTGAATTTTCTCGAAGAACCCACCAGCGGCAAGATCATCGTGGGCAACATCGAAATAGACGGCAACCGCCCGCTCAGCAAGCAGCAAAGCCTGATTCGAGAACTTCGTCAGCACGTGGGTTTTGTGTTCCAGAACTTCAATCTGTTCCCGCACCGCACCGCGCTGGAAAACGTCATCGAAGGCCCGGTGGTGGTCAAGAAGATGCCGCGTGAAAAGGCGTCCGAACTGGGTCGCAAACTACTGGCAAAAGTAGGACTGGCAGGCAAGGAAGACGCCTACCCGCGGCGTTTGTCGGGCGGTCAGCAGCAACGCGTGGCCATTGCTCGCGCCCTGGCCATGGAGCCGGAAGTGATTCTGTTCGACGAACCCACTTCTGCGCTGGACCCTGAGTTGGTAGGTGAAGTGCTGACGGCTATTCGCGCCCTGGCTGAAGAAAACCGCACCATGGTCATCGTCACTCACGAAATGAATTTCGCCCGGGACGTCGCTAACCGTGTGGTGTTTATCGACAAGGGGGTGATTGTCGAGCAAGGCGACGCGAAGGAGCTGTTCGCCAACCCGCGCGAAGAACGGACACGGCAATTTCTGGAGCGAAGCAGGAACTGATCCTACAAAGCACAGAGCAGAAACCTGCGCCTTCTGGCGCTGTTCCTGCTGGCTTTACATTTGTACATCAATCAATCGATCAAACCCGTCGTTGATGCACTTTCAGAATCGCTAAAAAATCATCTAAAAACCTGAACAGACGCCCTCCTCTGATCCCACTCAATGAAATAGAGAGGGCAGCGGCTGGGGGCTCAATTCTTTTACCTGGTCGGTCGGCTAGCAGGTTTTCATCCTTCGTAAACATAACTGTTTATTTCCTCAAGTAGGACGGACCAAGCCGATACGGTCAATAGTTCGACGAAACCTTGTAGGAAGTATCTTATTTATTCGTACACGCCTAGGTCAATCCATTAGCGCCTTGACAGATAAGCGCAAACGACATTAGCTCAAGAACAACAGAAACTTCTAACGCCCTCGAATAGTTGCAAGCGGCATTTACCGACACTTTGTAATGCTTCCCATAAGCTCGAACTATACGTTAACTATCCACAGGTTGAACTCGAGGTGCACAGCAATGACTCCAGCAATAAATTTGTTACAACTACCAATGATCAACTTAATGACGACGGGCATTCAGACATGACTTACACACTTGGCAAAACAGGCGGTCTAAAACTGTTCCCACCTTACGTCCCACAGGCCCACAGGCATGGTGTCGGCATTCGCGCGGCTGCCCATTTGCTGGTCAACATCGACCCTTACCCGGACATGGACGCAGGCGACCTGATCGAGTTGTACTGGGGCGGTTGTTACGTCGCGTCGAAAGTTCTGGATGAGTCCGATATTGGCTACACCATGGTTCTGCGAGTACCGGAAAGCTTTCTGCAAAGCGGCACTGTCAAGACCTACTACCGGCTGATGAAGATCGGCGGCGCGCCCATTACCTCGCCCTGCCGCAGGCTGAGAGTGAAGCTGGACATGCCCGGCGGGCTGTTGATCAATGACAGTTGCGAAGAAAACCAGGGGCTTGCACCGGTCTGCCTGCCGGACGCTGTGATCAGGAACGGGCTGGTTACCAGTGACGTCAAAAAAGGCCTGCCACTGTCCATCGAGCCCTACCTGAACATGGCCCCTTGCGATGAAATTACTCTGCGCTGGGGTGATCTGCGCATGGATCTGGAACCCCTGGATGCCGATAACGTTGGTAAACCCGTCAAGCTGATTGTGCCCGCCACCTTGATTCGCGAGGCGGGTGATGAGCCGCAACTGGAGGTGACGTATTGCGTTATTGATCGAGTCGGTAATAACTCTCGCTGGGCACCGCCACGGGAAATTAGCGTCAGTACTCTGGATAATCGCCCCGGGTATGATTGAACACTTTTTAATACCAGCCAATATGCGAAGTTTTCAAAGCTTCGTGTATTGGCCTGCTCGCTCTACAAGCGCGAACTGCCTCACAAACCCACTATTCCCAAGACAATTCCTACAGCCAACTGCATATTCCCCTACAAGCATACTCATAACATATACAAACAACTGACTAGGCTTATCTGAACGACCTGTCGTCATTAGGGACATACGTTCATGAAAGTCAGTAAACCCATAAAACTATGCATTCTAATTGTGCTGCTTGGCTCATGCCTGACTTACGCACAAACCGTCTGAGAAGGCATGATTTAGTCTTCTATGCTTATTCCAAAAAATTCGTATATTTAATTTTTTAGTCGCCTTAGGGTATATGCACCGGACCACCGGACATCGTGTTTTTTCTTCGCCTTCTTTGGAGGGCGTTTTTGCGAGGTTCGAATGGTCGCTTCAACGTCTCACACCCCCTTGGCTGAGCACGGCTCGGATATCGCGCCGCCATTGCACCCTGCGCGGATATTACAAAATGACGCCCAGGCAATCGAAGCCGCCTATGTATTGGCTGCACAAGCCCGCTTGGAGGCTGCCGAGCGCGATGCTCAGCGCTCGCTCCCCTGGCAGCAGATCGAAGCATTCACCCGCAGCGGCCTGGGCAGTATTTCTATCCCGCGTGCGTATGGCGGGCCGCAAGTCTCGTTCGTGACCATCGCTGAAGTCTTCAAAATTATCTCCGCAGCAGACCCGGCGCTGGGCCAAATCCCACAGAACCAGTTCGGCATCATTCATCTGCTGTTGGGCAGTGCCTACGAGCAGCAGAAAAGAGCCTTGCTCAAAAGCGTGCTGGACGGCTGGCGGATCGGTAATGCCGGGCCTGAGCGCGGCACTAAAAATACCCTGGAGCTGAAGGCTCGTATCACTAATCACAAAGGACGTCTGGTCCTGAACGGCCAGAAGTTCTACTCCACCGGCGCCCTGTTCGCGCATTGGGTCGCGGTCAAAGCATTGAACGACCAAGGTCAGCAAATCATGGCCTTTGTGCCGCGCGGCAGCTCAGGCTTGAGCATCGTCGATGACTGGTCGGGCTTCGGCCAACGCACCACCGCCAGCGGCACGGTCCTGCTGGAAAACGTAGAGGTGCACAGCGAACTGGTGGTCGAAAACTGGCGCCTGGCACTGACACCCAATATTCAGGGCGCAGTCTCGCAATTGATCCAGGCGGCCATCGATGCAGGCCTTGCCCGTGGCGCCATCGACGACACCATCGAGTTTGTGCGCGAGCGTTCGCGCCCTTGGGTTGACGCTCAGGTAGAGCGAGCCAGCGATGACCTGTATGTGATCGCCGACATCGGCAAACTCAAGCTGGAACTGCATGCAGCAGAAGCACTGCTGCGCGAAGCGGCGAAAGTCCTGGATGAGGTCAACGCCGGTCCCATCGATGAATTCTCGGCAGCACGCGCATCAATCGCAGTGGCCCGCGCCAAAGTCCTGACCACTGAAGTGTCACTGCTGGCCAGCGAGAAACTGTTCGAACTGGCTGGCAGCCGCGCCACCCTGGCCGAGTTCAACCTGGACCGGCACTGGCGCAACGCTCGCGTCCACACCCTCCATGATCCCGTGCGCTGGAAATACCACGCCGTCGGCGCATGGCACCTGAACGGCACCCTGCCCGCCCGCCATTCGTGGATTTAAACCAGACCACTGGAGTACAGCGTTATGAGTTTGCATTCCCCACTGCGGGACCGTGCGGCCCTGATCGAAAACGATCAACAGGCCCTGCACATTGCTCAGGAACTGGCCGCCCACTTCAAACGTGAGAGCGCGGCACGTGATCAGGAGCGTCGCCTACCCCATGCAGAACTGGATCTTTTCAGCGCCTCCGGCCTGTGGGGCATCAGCGTGCCCAAGGCATTTGGCGGCGCGGGCGTGTCAAACGTCACGCTGGCAAAAGTCATCCGCCTGATCGCCGAGGCAGATGGGTCTTTGGGGCAGATCCCGCAGAACCATTTCTACGCACTGGAAGTACTGCGCGTTAACGGCAATGCCGATCAACAGAAGCGCCTGTATGCCGAAGCGTTGGCCGGGTTGCGTTTCGGTAATGCACTCGCAGAGTTAGGCACAAAGACAGCCCACGATCGCACCACTCGCCTGACTCGAGACGGCGAAGGCTATCGCATCAACGGCCGCAAGTTTTACTCCACTGGCGCACTGTATGCGCAACGTATTCCCACTTCAGTGATCGACGAAAATGGCGTCCAGCAGTTGGCATTCGTGCCCGCTGACAGTGAAGGCCTGACCGTCATCGACGATTGGAGCGGCTTCGGTCAGCGCACCACCGGCAGCGGCTCAGTGGTGTTTGAAAACGTCTATGTGGATGCCCGCGATGTCGTGGCATTCCAGAGCGCTTTCGAGCGCCCGACCACCGTTGGGCCATTGGCACAGATTCTTCACGCAGCCATCGACACCGGTATCGCCCGCGCCGCCTTCGAAGATGCCCTGCATTTCGTTCGTACCCGCACCCGCCCATGGATCGATTCCGGCATCGAAAAAGCCGTGGACGACCCACTGACCCTCAGCAGCTTTGGCAAACTCAGCATTCGCTTATTCGCCGCCGAAGCATTACTGGATCGCGCCGGGGAAATCCTTGATATCGCTCAGGCCGACAGCAATGCCGATAACGTCGCAGCCGCATCGATTGCCGTCGCCGAAGCCCGCGCGATCAGCACTGAAATCTCGCTCGCTGCTGGTAGCACGCTGTTTGAACTGGCGGGCAGCCAGGCAACTCTGGCCGAACATGGCCTTGATCGGCACTGGCGCAACGCGCGCGTCCATACGCTGCACGACCCGGTACGCTGGAAGTACCACGCCATCGGTAATTACTACCTCAATGACAAGAATCCTCCGCTGCGGGGGACCATTTGATGGCGAAGAAAAAGATCCTGCTCAATGCCTTCAACATGAACTGCATTGGCCACATCAATCATGGTTTGTGGACTCACCCACGGGATAACTCGAGCCAATACAACACACTCGAATACTGGACCGAACTGGCACAGCTGCTGGAGCGCGGCCTTTTCGACGGCCTGTTCATCGCCGATATCGTCGGCGTGTATGACGTCTATCAGAACTCGGTGGATGTGACGCTCAAAGAGTCCATCCAGTTGCCAGTCAACGACCCGTTGTTGCTAGTGTCGGCGATGGCTGCGGTCACTAAAAACCTCGGCTTCGGCCTGACCGCCAACCTGACCTACGAAGCGCCTTATCTGTTCGCCCGACGCATGTCGACGCTGGATCATCTGAGTCGTGGTCGGGTGGGCTGGAACATCGTCACCGGTTATCTGGACAGCGCTGCGCGGGCCATGGGCCTGACCGAGCAGGTCGAGCATGACCGTCGCTACGATCAGGCCGATGAATACCTGCAAGTGCTCTACAAACTCTGGGAAGGTAGTTGGGAAGACGACGCGGTCATCAACGACCGCGAGCAGCGGGTTTATGCCCGCCCGGACAAGGTGCACAAGGTTCAACACAAGGGCGAGTTCTATCAGGTCGAGGGATATCACCTGTGTGAACCCTCTGCTCAACGTACGCCGGTCCTGTTTCAGGCAGGCAGTTCGGAGCGCGGCCTGCAGTTCGCCGGGCAACATGCCGAGTGCGTGTTTATCAGCGGCCAGAACAAGACGGCGACCCGGGAGCAGGTCGACAAGGTCCGCGCCAGCGCCGTCGCGGCCGGGCGCAATCCGCAAGACATCAAAGTGTTCATGGGCCTGAACGTGATCGTCGGCAAAACCGAAACCGAGGCGCAGGCCAAGCTTGCGGAGTATCGCGAATTCGCCAGCGCCGAGGCCGGTGTCGCGCATTTTGCCGCTTCAACCGGCATCGACTTCTCTCAGTACGAGCTGGATGAGCCCATTCAGTACGTGAAGAGCAACGCCATTCAATCAGCTACCAAAAACCTCAAAAACAACGACTGGACGCGGCAAAAACTGCTCGACCAACACGCCTTGGGCGGACGCTACATCACCCTGGTTGGCTCGCCTGAACACGTCGCGGACGAGCTGGAGTCGTGGATCGCCGAAACCGGCCTGGACGGCTTCAACCTGACCCGCATTGTCACCCCGGAAAGCTACGTGGATTTCATCGATTTGGTGATCCCCGAACTGCAAAAACGCGGCTCATACAAAACCGCTTACGACACCGGCAGCCTGCGCGAGAAGCTGTTTCCAGAAGGCGGCGCGCGATTGCCAGAGCGGCATGTCGGAGCCAGTTACAGATCCCGCTGATGGCGTAGATCCTGTGGGAGCGAGGCTTGCCCGCGATGGCCTGAAAACCCAATCGCAGGCAAGCCTGGCTCCCACAATGGAATGCGTTCAAACCAAACAAACAACACAACTAACCCCTGCAACACACCGGACATCCGCCATGAAAAAAATCATCAGCACCCTGGCCCTGAGCCTGTTAGCCCTCACCGCCCATGCCGCCGACGCGCCGCTGAAAGTCGGCACCACCGCGGCGTTCGCCATTCCCCTCGAGGCCGCTGTTCAGGAAGCCGCCAAGCAAGGCCTTAAGGTCGAGCTGGTGGAATTCACCGACTGGATTGCACCCAACGTCAGCCTAGCGGCGGGCGATATCGACGTGAACTACTTCCAGCACATTCCGTTTCTGACCAATGCCAAAGAAGCCGCCGGGTTTGATCTGGTGCCGTACGCGCCGGGGATCATCAACAACGTCGGCCTGTACTCCAAGAAGTACAAAAGCTTCGATGAACTGCCAACCGGCGCCACCGTGGCCATCGCAAACGATCCGATCAACAGCGGTCGCGGTCTGCAACTGCTGGCCAAGGCTGGCTTGATCACCCTCAAGCAAGGCGTGGGTTACAAGGCCACCGAAGAAGACATCGTCGCCAACCCGAAAAAAATAAAGATCATTCAGGTAGAGGCCGTACAACTGGTTCGCGCCTATGACGACGCTGATCTGGTCCAAGGCTACCCAGCGTATATTCGCCTGTCGAAAACCTTCGATGCAGAATCGGCGATTCTCTTTGATGGTCTTGATCACCCGGAATACGTCATCCAGTTCGTGATCAAGCCGCAAAGCAAAGACGATCCACGCCTGGCTAAATTCATCGACATCTATCAGCACTCGCCAGTCGTGCGCGCCACCCTGGACAAGGTCAATGGCAAGCTCTACCAAGCCGGTTGGGAAGGTTGACATGAATGCATCCGTGCAACGCCAACTGCCACTCGAAACCACGGGCGCAGCGCATTCGGCAGCCAAGGCCGAACTGCACGCCGAACTAAATCGCGCGCACGTGCGATTCATCAATCTGGGTAAAACCTATCAGGGTCAGCAAGGCCCCGTCGATGCGCTGCAAAACACCGATCTGGCGATTCAGAAGGGTGAAATCTTCGGCATCATCGGCCGCAGCGGTGCCGGCAAATCCTCGCTGATCCGCACTATTAATCGCCTGGAACAACCCAGCAGCGGGCGGGTGCTGATCGAACAGACTGACATCGGCGAGCTCAACGAAGACAAGCTGGTGGAGCTGCGCCGTCGCATCGGCATGATCTTCCAGCACTTCAACCTGATGTCAGCCAAAACGGTGTGGCAAAACGTCGAGCTGCCCCTCAAGGTGGCAGGCGTACCCAAGGAACAGCGCCAGCGCAAAGTCACCGAGCTGCTGGAACTGGTGGGCCTGCAGGACAAGCACAAGGCATACCCGGCGCAATTGTCTGGCGGCCAGAAACAGCGTGTCGGCATTGCCCGCTCACTGGTGCATGACCCGGCTATTCTGCTCTGCGATGAAGCCACTTCAGCGCTGGACCCTGAGACAACTCAATCGATCCTCGGTCTGCTGCGCGAGATCAACCAGCGCCTCGGCCTGACGATCATTTTGATCACCCACGAAATGGCCGTGATCCGCGATATCTGCGACCGCGTTGTGGTCCTTGAGCAGGGCCGCGTTGTCGAGCAAGGCCCGGTTTGGCAAGTGTTCGGCAACCCGCAGCATGAGGTGAGTAAAACCCTGCTAGCACCTCTGCAACACGGCTTGCCGGAAGACTTGCGGGCACGACTTGCTGCCGAACCGCAAACGCCAGACGCCAAAGTCGTGCTGGATCTGCACTTCACCGGTGACAGCGGCGAAGAGCCTGATCTGGCTGCACTGTTTGCGGCCCTGGGTGGCCGCGTCAGTTTGCTACAAGGCGGAGTTGAACGGATTCAGGGACATGCGCTGGGCCACCTGCTGCTGTCGGTGACAGGCTCGCCGCACAGCATCGACACACTGTTGAGCCAGGCGCGCAAACAGGCGCAACACGCGGAGGTACTGGGCTATGTGGTTTGATCGCTTGCTGCAAGGCGCCATCGATACCTTCCTGATGGTCGGCGTCTCGTCGTTCATCGCACTGGTGCTGGGCATTCCGCTGGCAGTCATTCTGGTCACCAGCGGCAAAGGCGGGATTTATGAAGCGCCCGCACTGAATCAGGTACTGGGCGGCTTCGTGAACCTGTTCCGCTCCATTCCGTTTCTGATCCTGATGGTGGCGCTGATTCCGTTCACCCGGATGATCGTCGGCACCACGTATGGCGTCTGGGCTGCCGTGGTGCCTCTGACCATTGCTGCCACGCCATTCTTTGCGCGCATCGCGGAAGTCAGCTTGCGTGAAGTCGATCACGGGCTGATCGAAGCCGCGCAAGCCATGGGCTGCCGCCGCTGGCACATCATCTGGCACGTGCTGCTGCCTGAAGCGCTACCGGGCATTGTCGGTGGTTTCACCATCACGCTGGTGACCATGATCAACTCCTCGGCCATGGCCGGTGCGATTGGCGCGGGCGGGTTGGGGGACATCGCTTACCGTTATGGCTATCAGCGCTTCGATACCCAGATCATGCTGACCGTGATCGTGCTGCTGGTGATTCTGGTCGCCGTCATTCAACTGGGCGGCGATCGTCTGGCCAGAGGTCTGAACAAGCGCTGAGTGAGTTATATTTGGCGCCTCACTGCTCAGACAGACTCGCCATGAAGCTCCAAGCGCAAGACCTCGCACAAATCACCGACCAAACTCTCGGCCACTACAACCAGGTGGCCGAGGACTTCCGCGAAGGCACCCGCGACCACGACGTCAGCCAGAACATTGCCGCACTGCTGCGCCATATTGAAGGCCAGGCACCGTGGCAGATCCTGGATTTCGGCTGCGGGCCAGGGCGCGACTTGAAGACCTTTAGCGCCATGGGTCATGTCCCGGTGGGCCTGGACGGCTCCGAACGCTTCGCTGAAATGGCTCGGGCTGAAACGGGCTGCGAAGTCTGGCAACAAAACTTCCTTGAGCTGGACCTGCCTGCCAAGCGCTTCGATGGCATCTTCGCCAACGCCGTGCTGTTTCACATCCCCAAGCAGGAACTGCCCCGTGTGCTGGGTGAACTTCATGCCACGCTAAAACCGGGCGGAGTGCTGTTCAGCTCTAACCCACGTGGAGACAACCAGGAAGGCTGGAACGGCCCACGGTATGGCTCGTATCACGACCTGGAATCCTGGCGCGAGCTACTCAATGCAGCAGGGTTTGTGGAGTTGGAGCATTACTACCGGCCAGCAGGGTTGCCGAGAGAACAACAGCCTTGGTTGGCGAGTGTTTGGCGCAAGGCTTAACACCGAGTCGCCCCTATCGCGGGCAAGCCCAGCTCCCACAGCAACCGCATTCCAGCCAGATAAACGCGATTCCTGTGGGAGTGGTCCCGGTATCCCTGACACCGCGCTGTCGCGCAGCAAACGGGTGACCTGTAGGAGCCAACTTG